>JASHRZ010000305.1 GCA_030037055.1 Alphaproteobacteria bacterium | reverse complement strand
CCGAGCTACTTCGCGATGAAGTATTTACAGGCAAAAGGCTATCGCGTCATTCCCGTCAACGCGGCGGCGGCGGGCGAGCAGATTCTTGGCGAGAGGGTCTATGCGAGCCTGGTAAGCGTTCCGATCGGGGTCGATGTCGTCGACATCTTTCGCAAAGCGGAGGCCGTGCCGGCAATCGTCGACGAGGCGATTGCGATGGGCGCCAAGGTGGTGTGGATGCAATTGGGTGTGCGCCACGCGGCAGCGGCGGCGAAGGCGGAGCGCAGCGGGCTCAAGGTCGTGATGAACCGCTGCATGAAGATCGAATTCGGGCGCCTTTCGGGCGAGCTTTCATGGAGCGGCATCAACTCAGGCGTCATCTCAAGCAAGCGCCGCAAGCTTCTGACGTGAACAGCGGCCCGAGCAGGCGCGAGGTCAGCATGAGCAAGCAAAACGACACTTACGGCTTTGAAACGCGGTCCATCCACGCCGGAGCCGGTCCCGACCCCGTAACCGGCGCGCGCACCACGCCCATCTACCAGACGGTCTCCTACGTCTTTGACGATGTCGACCACGCGGCCGCGCTCTACAATCTGCAAACCTTCGGCTATCTCTATACCCGCGTCGGTAATCCGACGGTATCCGTGCTCGAAGAGCGGATTGCGGCCCTGGAGGGCGGCCGCGGCGCCGTTGCTTGTGCGTCGGGACATTCGGCCCAGCTCCTCGCCTTCTTCCCGCTGATGGAACCCGGGGCCGAGTTCGTCGCCTCTCGCAACCTATACGGCGGCTCCATCACCCAGTTCACCCATACCTTCGTCAAATTCGGATGGCGCGCCCACTTGGTCGATCCGCGCGACCCCGAAAACTTTCGCCGGGCGCTTACCGCCAAATCCAAGGCCATCTTCATCGAGCAGCTCACGAATCCTGCCGGTATTGTCGTCGATATCGCGGCCATCGCCGCGATCGCCCGCGAGGCGGGCATTCCGCTCATTGTCGACAACACCATGGCCACGCCCTATCTGTGCCAACCCTTCCTGTGGGGCGCCGATATCGTTACGCATGCCATGACCAAATTTCTTGGTGGCCACGGCAACTCGATGGGCGGCGTTGTCGTCGAATCCGGAAAGTTCGACTGGGCTCAGAACGACAAATTCCCCGGCTTGGCCAAGCCGGATCCCGCCTATCACGGGCTTACCTTCTACGAGACCTTCGGCGACTTCGGCTACACCATGAAGACGCGCGCGGTCGCGTTGCGGGACCTCGGCCCGGCGCTCTCGCCGGTAAACGCCTTCATGATCCTGACGGGCATCGAGACGCTGCCGCTACGGATGGAACGCCATGTCGCCAATGCTCTGAAGGTCGCCGAGTTCCTGGAAGGCCATCCGGCGGTGTCATGGGTGGCATATGCCGGGCTCAAATCGAGCCCATACCATGCGCTCGCGCGGAAGTACCTGCCGCGCGGCGCCGGCTCGGTCTTCACCTTCGGTGTCAAGGGCGGCTATGAGGCCGGCGTCAAAGTCGTCGAGAGTTGCGATCTCTGGTCGCACCTGGCCAATGTCGGCGATACGCGCTCGCTCATCCTTCATCCTGCTTCGACGACGCACCGCCAGCTCACCGAGGAGCAGCGTGAAGCGGCGGGCGCCGGACCGGACGTAATCCGCATTTCCGTCGGGCTCGAAACGGTGGAGGACCTTATCCGCGATCTCGACCGGGCGCTGGCCGCCGCCGAGCGCGGCAACCGTGCGGCCGCCGTATCTTAAGACCGGCAGAACCTGCCGTCGGTATCCGATCTCGGCTGCGCTTGCCTTCACCGGCGCGGCACGGCTAAGGGGCTGCAAGCCCCGATGCGCGGTCGCTATATTCTGCCCGCCATGCCTTTGGCCGCGACCTGGCTCAAGCCGACCTCGAAGGGGCTTTATTGCGAACCCGGCGATTTCTATATCGACCCGGCCTGGCCGGCGCCGCGTGCAGTCATCACCCATGGCCATGGCGACCATGCCCGCGCCAACAACAAGCACGTGCTGGGGACGCCGGAGACGCTGGCCATCATGCAAGACCGTTTCGGCGACGCGGCCGGCGGCAGCCTGCAAGCGCTCACTTATGGCGAGGCAGTCGAGCTCGGCGGCGTGCGGGTGAGGCTGGTGCCGGCGGGCCACGTGCTCGGCAGCGCGCAGGTGGTGCTGGAGCATCAGGGCACGCGCATCGTCGTCTCCGGTGACTACAAGCGGCGGCCCGATCCGACCTGCCCGCCTTTCGAGCCTCAGCCCTGCGACGTTTTCGTCACCGAGGCAACCTTCGGCCTGCCGGTCTTCCGCCATCCGCCGGACGCGCAGGAGATCGGCAGGCTGCTGCACTCGCTGCGGCTCTTTCCCGAGCGCTGCCATGTCGTCGGCGTCTATGCGCTGGGCAAATGCCAGCGCCTGCTGGCGCTGCTGCGCCGGGCGGGCTATGCCGAGCCGGTTTTCATCCATGGCGCGTTGCAGTCGATGTGCGCGGTCTATGAGCGCTTCGGGGTGGCATTGGGGCCGCTGCTTCCCGCGAGCGGCGCGCTGCGCGGCGACCTCGCGGGCCGGCTCGTCCTGGCGCCGCCCTCGGCGATCTCCGATCTCTGGTCGCGGCGCCTGCCCGATCCCGTGATCGCCATGGCCTCCGGCTGGATGCGCGTCAAGCAGCGCGCCAAGCAGCGCGGCGTCGAGCTGCCGTTGGTCAGCTCCGACCATGCCGATTGGGACGAGCTCACCGGCACCATGGCCGAACTCGGCGCCGACGAGATCTGGGTCACGCATGGCGCCGAGGAAGCGCTGATCCGCGAGGCGAGCCTCAAGGGGCTGAAGGCGCGTGGGCTGTCGCTGGCGGGCTTCGAGGACGAGGCGGAATGAACGGGTTTGCGGCGCTGCTCGACGCGCTGCTCTTCACCCCGGCGAGGCTCGGCAAGCTCCGGCTGATGAGCGAATATTTCGCCGCGACCCCCGATCCCGAGCGCGGCTGGGCGCTGGCGGCGCTCACCGGCGAGCTCGCCTTCGCCGAGGTGAAGCCGGCGCAGATCCGCGATCTCGTGCTGAGCCGGGTTGATGCCGAACTCTTCGGCTGGTCCTATGATTTCGTCGGGGACCTCGCCGAGACCGTCTCGCTGATCTGGCCGGCGCGGCCGGGCGCCAACCAAGTGCCTGCGCTCTCAGAGATCATCGCCGAGCTTGCCGCGGCGACGCGCGCCAGCGCTGCGGCGCGGCTTGAGCGCTGGCTCGATGCGCTCGACCCGACGGGGCGGTGGGCACTGCTGAAGCTCGTGACCGGCGGGTTGCGCGTCGGCGTCTCGGCGCGCCTCGCCAAGACGGCGCTCGCCGAGCGCGCCCAGATGCCGCTCGACGAGATCGAGGCGCTCTGGCACGGGCTCGCGCCGCCTTATGCCGAGCTCTTCGCCTGGCTCGAGGGCCGAGGCCCGCGGCCGGAGATCGCGGGCAAGCCCACCTTCCACCCGCTGATGCTGGCACAGGCGCTGGAGGAGGGCGATCTCGACGCGCTCAATGCCGCGGCATATCGCGCCGAATGGAAATGGGACGGCATTCGGGTCCAGCTCGTCGCGCGCGGCGGCGAGATGCGGCTCTACTCGCGCTCAGGCGACGACATCAGCGCGGCCTTCCCCGACATCCTCGCGGCGATGGCGGGTGAGGTCGTGCTCGATGGCGAGCTGCTGGTGCTGCGGGACGGTGAGGTCATGTCGTTCAACGACCTGCAGCAGCGCCTCAACCGCAAGATCCCCTCGGCCAAGATGCTGCAGGACTATCCCGCCTGGGTGCGGCTTTACGACCTGCTCGAGGAAGAGGGCGCCGATCTGAGGCCGCTGCCCTTCGACGAGCGCCGGCGGCGGCTCGAGCGCTGGTATGCCGCCGCGCCGCGCCGGCGCATGGACGTCTCGCCGCTCATTCGGTTCGCGCACTGGGACGAGCTGCGCGCGCTGCGCGACGGCGCCCGCGCCCGCGGCATCGAAGGGCTGATGCTGAAGCGCGGCGACGCGCCCTACCTGCCCGGAAGACCCAAGGGGCCCTGGTTCAAATGGAAGCGCGGCGCGCTCACCGTCGATACCGTGCTGATGTACGCCCAGCGCGGCCACGGCAAACGTTCCTCCTTCTATTCCGACTATACCTTCGGCGCCTGGCGCGGCGGCGCGCTGGTGCCGGTGGGCAAGGCCTATTCCGGCTTCACCGACGCCGAGCTGAAGCGGCTCGACCGCTGGGTGCGCGACAACACGGTCGAGCGCTATGGGCCCGTGCGCGAGGTGGCGCCCGGCTTGGTGCTGGAGATCGCTTTCGACAGCGTGCACCGCTCGACGCGCCACAAATCCGGCCTCGCCATGCGCTTCCCGCGCGTCCATCGCATCCGCTGGGACAAGCCCGCTGCCGAAGCCGATACGGTGGAAGCGCTGGAGCGGCTGGTGACGTAGCGGGATCTCCACTCCGGCTATTGCTTTCGGACGTCGCCGTGATTGTCGGCGAGCACCGACACCGATTTGTCGCCTTCCTTGGCGCTGGCGACCCACCCATCCCTTACTTTGCGCAGATCCCGGACGTCCCGATAGCCATCGAGGGTGATCTCCTTCTTGGCCTGGGCCTCGGTGATGCCCCGGGCGCCGTGGGCGGCGACGGCGTGGGTCGGGGAAAGACCTCCCAGCAACAACGCGGCAGCAAGGGCCGGCATCGTCATTCGGGTCATGCTGTTCTCCTTTGCATGGACATCATGCGGAAAGAATAACGCCGTACGCCCTGCGACCTCTCGATACAAAAAAGCCATGTTGGCGCGCATCCGCCTCGGCGGCGCCTGCCTCGCTGCAAGCCCTGCTCTGCCGGGTGAACCCGGACGCTAAGCCAGTCCCAGCTCCTGCTCCAGCGCGCCGCACAGCATTTGCCCCAGCAGGATGTGCATCTCCTGGATGCGCGCAGTGGTGTCGGAGGGGACCACGAGCAGCGGATCGGCGAGGCCGCTGAGGGCGCCGCCGCCCTTGCCGCCGAAGGCCGCGGCGGTGATCCCCATCTCGCGCGCCGCCTCGAGCGCGAGGATGATGTTACGGCTCCGGCCCGACGTGGTAATGGCGAGCGCAAGATCGCCCCGGCGGCCGAGCGCCCGGAGCTGACGGGCGAAGAGCTGCTCGAAGCCGAGATCATTGCCGATGGCGGTGAGCGCCGATGTGTCGGTGGTGAGCGCCACCGCGGCGATCGGGTCGCGGTCGCGGATGTAGCGCACGATGAGCTCGGTCGCGAGGTGCTGCGCATCGCCGGCGCTGCCGCCATTGCCGAAGAAGAGGAGCTTGCCGCCGCCGCGGATCGCCGCGACCGCCGCCGCCACCAGGCGCCGGAACGGCGCCTCGCAGGCGGCAAGCGTCGCCTTCGCCACCGCCTCGTGCTCGGCGAATTCCGCTTGGTAGAATGCCCTGAGGTCCATGGTCCGCTCCGCTCTGCGGCGGCGATGATCGGGGCGCAGCGCGGCGCGGGCAAGGACTATTTCCGTGCCGCTTGCCTCGGCCGCTTCCATCGGATAGGGCTTGGCCATGAGCAGCAGCAGCGCGGGCGCGCGACGCGGCCTGATTCTCGACCGCGACGGCGTCATCAATCACGACACCGGCTATGTCCACCGCATCGAGGAGTGCCGCTTCATCGACGGCATTTTCGCCATGACGGCGGCCTTCACAGCGCGCGGCTTCGCTATCGTCATCGCCACCAACCAGTCCGGCATCGGGCGCGGCCTCTATGGCGAGGCCGATTTCGCCGCTCTCATGAATTGGATGCGCGGCGAGTTTGCCCGGCGCGGCGTCATCCTCGCCGGCATCTACCATTGCCCCGACCACCCAACCGAAGGGATCGGCGCCTATCGCCGCGACAATCCTCGGCGCAAGCCTGGGCCGGGGATGCTGTTGCAGGCGGCCCATGATCTCGATCTCGACCTTGCCCGCTCTTGGACCATCGGCAACGCCCCCGGCGACATTGCGGCCGGGCGCGCCGCGGGGATCGGGACCCTCATCTGCTATGATCCGCTGGCGCCGAAGCCGGCGCGGTGTGAAGACTTCTGGATCGTGCCGAGGCTCGCCGACGCGGCGGCGCTGCTCGAGGCCGAAGAGGGATGACCCCGCGGGCTTGGCGCGTTGTCTCCCTGCAGAAGGAGGAGCAGGTCGGGTGAAAGTCCTGGTCACCGGCGGCGCCGGTTTCATCGGCAGTTCGGTCGTGCGCCATCTGCTCGGCGCCGGCATGGAGGTGGTCAATCTCGACAAGCTGACCTATGCCGGCTCGAATCCGCCGCTGGGCGCGCTGGCGCAAGCGGAACGCTACGCGCTCGAGGTCGCGGACATCGCCGACCGTGCAGCGGTGGCCCGCATCCTGGCGCGGCACCGGCCCGAGGCGGTGATGCATCTCGCCGCCGAGACGCATGTCGACCGTTCGATCGACGCGCCCGACGATTTCATTCACAGCAACCTCGTCGGCACCTTCAATTTGCTCGAGGCCGTGCGCGGGTATTGGCAGGCGTTGGACGGCGAGGCCAGGTCGGGCTTCCGCTTCCATCACGTCTCGACCGACGAGGTGTTCGGCGCGCTCGGGCCCGAGGGCCGCTTCAGCGAGGAGGCGGCCTACCGGCCGAACAATCCCTATGCCGCCAGCAAGGCCGGCGCCGATCATCTCGTCCGCGCCTGGGGGGCGACCTACGGGCTGCCGGTGGTGACGACCAACTGCTCCAACAATTACGGGCCGTGGCAGTTTCCGGAGAAGCTCATCCCGCTGATGATCCTGAACGCGCTCGAGGGCAAGGAACTGCCGGTCTACGGCGCCGGCGGCAATGTGCGCGACTGGCTCTATGTCGGCGACCACGCCGAGGCGCTGCTCCTCGTGCTGCGCCGCGGGCGGCTCGGCGAGACCTACAATATCGGCGGCGGGGAGGAGCACGCCAATATCGACCTGCTGCGCCTGCTCTGCCGGCTGCTGGACGAGGCGCTGCCGGACGCGCCGCACCGGCCGCATGAACGGCTCATCGCCTTCGTCGCGGACCGGCCGGGCCATGACTGGCGCTACGCGATGGATGACGGCAAGCTCAGGCGCGAGCTGGGCTGGCGGCCCAGGGAGAGTCTGGAGAGCGGGTTGCGCAAGACGGTGCGCTGGTATCTCGACAACCGCGCCTGGTGGGAGCCGATCCGCAGCGGGCGCTATCGCGGCGAGCGGCTTGGCCGCGGCCGGGCGGAAGCGGCGCAATGAAAGGCATCCTGCTTGCCGGCGGATCGGGCACGCGGCTCTACCCGCTGACGCGGGTGATCTCCAAGCAACTGCTGCCGATCTACGACAAGCCGATGATCTTCTATCCGCTCTCGGCGCTGATGCTGGGCGGCATCCGCGACATCCTGGTCATCACCACGCCGGCCGACGCGTCGCTCTACCGCGCGCTGCTCGGCGATGGCGGGCAATGGGGCATCGCGCTTTCGTATGCGGTGCAGGAGAAGCCCGACGGGCTCGCCCGCGCGTTTCTCCTCGGCCGCGACTTTCTCGCCGGCGAGGGCTGCGCGCTGATCCTCGGCGATAACCTCGTCTATGGCGACGGGCTCACCGAGATGATGCGGCGCTCGGCCGCGCGCCGGGTCGGCGCCACGCTTTTCGCCTACCGCGTCGGCGACCCCGAGCGCTACGGCGTCGTCGAGTTCGACGCCGCGGGCAACGCGCTCTCGATCGAGGAGAAGCCGCAGCGCCCGCGCTCCCACTGGGCGGTGATCGGGCTTTATTTCTACGATGGCGAGGTGGTGCGGCATGCCGAGGCGCTCAAGCCCTCCGCGCGCGGCGAACTCGAGATCACCGACCTCAACAACGCTTATCTCCGCGCCGGCAGAATCGCGGTCGAGCGCCTCGGCCGCGGCTATGCCTGGCTCGACACCGGCACGCATGAATCGCTGCTCGAGGCCTCGGAGTTCGTGCGCACGCTGGAAAAGCGCACCGGGCAAAAGATCGGCTGCGTCGAGGAGATCGCGTTGCGCCAGGGCTATATCGACGCGGCGCAGCTCCGGCGCCTGGCGCAACAGAACGGCGCATCCGATTACGGGGGGTATCTCGAGCGGCTGCTTGAGGAGCGGGGTGGGCCATAGGCTCAGAACTGCAGAGGTACCGTCATCACCGCCATTCCTGGATCGGAAACGGCGTCCCCGGCGCGCCGCCGGGCAGCGCCGGCCGGTTGCAGCTGGGCCACGGTTTGGCGCCGCTATCGACCATCTCGAAATGGAAGGGCGCCTGGCGGACGACGAAGAAGTAGGCGACGCCAATCGACTTATGCTTGGCCATCGCGGGGATCGATGCCCACCTGCCAGAGATCGTGATCGGACCTCAGAGCCTAGTCGGATCGACGATCCCGGCCAGAGCAAGCAGGCTCTCGAAGAAATAGTAGTCGCCGACGATGAATTCGCAGTTGGTGCCGGCGTCCTGCGGGCGTGCGTCGGGCCGTTTGTTGAAGCACGCCTCCGTCAGCATGCCCGGAACCCGGGGATCGTCGGCACCGGTGGGCGTCAGGTGGTGCTGGACAAGTGCGGCGGCTGTCGCCGCGGCGAACCCGCGATAGGCCTCGCTCTTGCCACCAGGCACGACCCGCGCAAGCCTCAGGAGCGCCGCCGTCGCGATCGCCGTCGCCGCCGTATCGCTCTCGGTAAGCGGGATGGCCGGATCGTCGAAGTCCCAGAAGGCGATCCGACTTGCCGGAACGTTGGCGATCCACCAGTCGGCGCCGCGTTGCGCCCAGCCGAGCCACCGGGACTGATTCGGATCCCGCAGGTAGCTCATCGTCGAAAACAGCATGCCCCATGCCTGCGCACGCCCCCAGGTGCTGTCGTCGCTATAGCCCTTGTGCGTGTAATGCTGGACGACGGCCCCGGTCTTCGGGTCGAGCGAGGTCGATTGGATGAAGGAATTGTCGGCCCGCAGGTGGAGCGCGCCGATGCGATCGGCATGATGAAACGCGACGTCGCGCATCGCTTCATCCTTCGCCTCGGATGCCGCCCAGAACAGGAATGGCGCGGCCTGCATGCTGTCGATGCTCGTTTCTGCCGCACCGATATGCGAGCCTTCTTCGGCTTGCCGCCCGAGTGGGATGAGCCGCAGGACAGGGTCGTACATCTCGACGAGGCTGCGCGCGCAGGCGAGCGCCGTTTCGCGCAGCTGCGGCCGATCAGCGAGCAGGGCTCCGAGCACCGCGCCATAATAGATGGGAAACGACTTGAAGACGGTTTGGGCCGCGATCCGGCTCCCGAGCCGCTCGGCCAGCCGACGGGCGCGCGGTTCGACGGCCGGATCGAACGACACTTCCTGTGCGAGCCAATGCATGCCGACGTAATATCCGCCGGTCCAATCGCCGTCCGCGGTGGTGGTCCACGCGCCGGTCGAGGTGTCGGCCCAGTGCGGGAAGCGATCGCCCACGCGAGCCGCGGTGTCCGCGAGCCGCGCCCTGACACGATCGATGGCCTCGTTCCAATCGGGGTGCGGCATGCTTGAGTTCTCCTGATAGCGCTAAGAGCCGATCCAAGACGTTCCGATTCAGGAGCAACCGGCTGGCCTGGTCAACCGTCGCGCGCTGGTGCTTGCCTAATGCGGGGACGCCAACCGACGTGTTCGAGAAATCTACGGAAGCTCCCATGCTGTCTCGTGCCGAAGAGCCGGTCGCCGGCATCGCCCAGCTCGGGAACGATATAGGCGCGGTTGTTGAGGTGGTGGTCGATAGCGGCCACCGTGACCGGCACGTCGGGATGCGTCGCCAGCATGGGATCGGTGACGATCGCCGTGCGCTCGTCGATGTCGTCGGGGGGCTTGCAGAAATACTCCACCGCTTCGAGCGTCCTCCAGTCGCGGTAAAGGCTGATACGGCCGACGGCCGCTATCTCGAGCGCCTGCTCGAGGAGCGGGCTGGGAGCGTCGGGAGATCGAGAGA
>JASHRZ010000304.1 GCA_030037055.1 Alphaproteobacteria bacterium | reverse complement strand
GCGCACAAGCGCTACATCAAGGCGGTCGCCAAAGGCATCATGAAGGTGATGTCCAAGATGGGCATCTGCACCTTCCAATCCTATTGCGGCGCGCAGATCTTCGACGCGGTGGGCCTATCGAGCACGCTGCTCGACCGCTATTTCACCGGAACCGTCGCACCGGTCGAGGGCGCCCGGATCGAGGAGATCGCCGAGGAGACGGTGCGGCGCCACCGCCTCGCCTATGGCGACGCGCCCAATTACCGCAACGCGCTCGATCCCGGCGGCGAGATCCTCTTCCGCGTCAGCGGCGAGACGCACATCTGGACCTCAGAGACGGTGTCGCTGCTGCAGCATGCGGTGCGCAGCGGCGACTACGGCCGGTTCAAGGATTATTCGCGCGAAGTGGGCGAGCAGGATGCGGGCGTCATCGCGCTGCGCGCCTTGCTGGATTTCAAGTTCGCGCCGAGCCCCATACCGCTCGAGGAGGTCGAGCCGGCGGCGGAGATCGTCAAGCGCTTCTCCGGCGGCGCCATGTCCTTCGGCTCGATCTCCTGGGAGGCGCATACCACGCTCGCCATTGCGTTGAACCGCCTCCACGGCCGCTCGAACACCGGCGAAGGCGGCGAGGATCCGCAGCGCTACAAGCTTCTGCCCAACGGCGATTCCATGCGCTCGGCGATCAAGCAGGTCGCCTCCGGGCGCTTCGGCGTCAATGTCGAGTATCTCGTCAACGCCAGCGACCTCCAGATCAAGATGGCGCAGGGCGCCAAGCCCGGCGAGGGCGGCCAGCTCCCCGGCCACAAGGTCGACGACTGGATCGCCCGCGTGCGGCGTTCGACCCCCGGCGTGGGGCTGATCTCGCCGCCGCCGCATCACGACATCTACTCGATCGAGGATCTGGCGCAGCTCATCCACGACCTCAAGAACGCCAACGGCGAGGCGCGGATCAGCGTCAAGCTCGTCTCCGAGATCGGCGTCGGCACGATTGCGGCTGGCGTCGCCAAGGCCTATGCCGACCACGTCACCATCGCCGGCCATGAGGGCGGCACCGGCGCGAGCCCGCTCACCTCGATCCATCATGCCGGCGAGCCCTGGGAGATCGGGCTTGCCGAGACGCATCAGACGCTGGTGCTGAACGGGCTGCGCGGGCGCATCGCCGTGCAGGTCGATGGCGGCCTGCGCTCGGGCCGCGACGTCGTCGTCGGCGCGCTCTTGGGCGCCGACGAGTTCGGCTTCGCCACCGCCGCGTTGATCTCGGCCGGCTGCGTCATGATGCGCAAGTGCCATCTCAACACCTGCCCGGTCGGTGTCGCCACGCAGAATCCGGAGCTTCGCCACCGCTTCGTCGGCAAGCCCGAGGACGTCACCAACTTCTTCATGTTCGTCGCCGAGGAAGTGCGCGAGTACATGGCGAAGCTCGGCTTCCGCACGCTCAACGAGATGATCGGACGCACCGACCGGCTCGAGCTGCGGCGGGGGCTCGACCATCCCAAGGCGCGGCTGCTCGACCTGTCGCGCGTGCTGCATCGGCCGAAGGTCGCGCCCGGGACGGCGACTTACCAGTGCGAGCCGCAGAGGCACCGGCTCGAGGGCGCGCTCGATCACAAGCTCATCGTCAAGGCGAAGCCAGCGCTGGAAAAGCGCAGGCCCGTCACCATCGAGATGCCGATCCGCAACGTCCATCGCGTGGTCGGCGCGATGCTGTCCGGCGAGGTGGCCAAGCGCTACGGCGACGAGGGCCTGCCCGACGGCTCGATCCATGTGCGCTTGAAGGGCACCGCCGGCCAGAGCTTCGGCGCCTTCCTGGCTCGCGGCATCACGCTCGAGCTGGAAGGCGCCACCAACGACTATTGCGGCAAGGGGCTGTCGGGCGGGCGCATCATCGCCTATCCGCCACATTCGAGCCCGCTCGAGCGCCACAAGGCCATCATCGTCGGCAACACCGTGCTCTACGGCGCCGTCAACGGCGAATGCTTCTTCAGCGGCGTCGCCGGCGAGCGCTTCGCCGTGCGCAACTCCGGCGCCGTCGCCGTGGTCGAGGGCGTCGGCGCGCATGGCTGCGAGTACATGACCGGCGGCACCGTCGTCGTCCTCGGCGAGACCGGCAACAACTTCGCCGCCGGCATGAGCGGCGGCATCGCCTATGTGCTCGACGAGACCGGCGATTTCGAGCGCCGCTGCAACCTAGCCATGGTCGAGCTCGAGCCCATCGTCGACGAGGACGACGCGCTTGAGACGCTGGAGCATCGCGGCGGCGATCTCGAGGCGCATGGGCTCGTCGACATCGCGCACAGCCTGACCCAGGCGGATGCGCAGATCGTGCGCCGCCTCGTGGCTTGCCATGTGCGCTACACCGACAGCCCGCGCGGCAAGATGATCCTCGCCGAGTGGGACCGCTTCCGCTCGAAATTCGTCAAGGTCATGCCCATCGAGTACCGCCGGGCGCTGCAGCAGCTCCAGGCGAAGACGCGCGCCACCGAACGCACCGAGGTGAGTGTGGCGGTCGGGGACTGAGATGGGCAAGCCGACCGGGTTCCTGGAGTACCAGCGCCGCGAGCGCGGCTACGCGCCGGTGGCCGAGCGAGTCCAGCATTGGCGCGAGTTCGTCCGCCCGCTCGCCGAGGACGAGCTGCGCCGGCAGGGCGGGCGCTGCATGGATTGCGGGACGCCCTTCTGCCACCACGCCTGCCCCGTCAACAACATCATCCCGGACTGGAACGACCTCGTCTTCGAGAACGACATGCGCGCCGCGCTTGCCGTGCTGCATCAGACCAACAATTTTCCCGACGTCACCGGCCGCGTCTGCCCGGCGCCCTGCGAAGCCGCCTGCACGCTCAACCTGATCGAGCAGCCCGTCACCATCAAGACGATCGAGCATTCGATCGTCGAGCGCGGCTGGAGCGAGGGCTGGATCGAGCCGCAGATCTCCCCCCATCGCAGCGGCAAGCGTGTCGCCGTCATCGGCTCCGGCCCCGCCGGCCTCGCCTGCGCGCAGCAGCTGGCGCGGGTCGGCCACGGCGTCGCCGTCTTCGAGAAGGCGCCGCGCATCGGCGGGCTGCTGCGCTACGGCATCCCCGATTTCAAGCTCGAGAAAAACGTCGTCGACCGCCGCATCGCGCAGATGCGCGCCGAGGGCGTCGAGTTCCACCCGAACTGCCATATCGGCGTCAACGTCCCGGTCGAGAAGCTGATGCAGGGCTACGACGCGGTAGTGCTCGCCATCGGCGCCGAGCACCCGCGCGACCTGCCGGTGCCGGGGCGCGAGCTTCGGGGCATCCATTTCGCCATGGAGTTCCTAACGCAGCAGAACCGCCGCGTCGCCGGCGAGAAGGTGCCGGAGGCCGAGGCCATCCTGGCGACGGGGCGCGACGTGCTGGTGATCGGCGGCGGCGACACCGGGTCCGACTGCATCGGCACCTCCAACCGCCACGGGGCGCGCTCGGTAACCCAGCTCGAGATCCTGCCGCTGCCGCCCGAGCACGAGGAGAAGCTGGTGACCTGGCCCGACTGGCCGCTGAAGCTCCGCACCTCGAGTTCGCACGAGGAAGGCTGTCATCGCGATTTCGAGGTGGACACCAAGAGCTTCACCGGCAAGGACGGGCGCGTCACCGGCCTCGAGGCGGTGCACGTCGAATGGGCGAGCGAGAACGGTCGGATGCGGATGCGCGAGCTGCCCGGCAGCGCGTTCCACATCAAGGCCGATCTGGTGCTGCTCGCCATGGGCTTCGTCCATCCCGTCCATCGCGGCGCGGTGCAGGGCATCGGCGTCGAGCTCGATGCCCGCGGCAACGTCAAGGCGACCGACCGCGACTATGCGACCTCGGTGCCGAAGGTCTTCGCCGCCGGCGATACGCGGCGCGGCCAGTCGCTGGTCGTGTGGGCCATCCGCGAGGGCCGCCAATGCGCGCGCGCGGTCGACGAGTTCCTGATGGGCAGCTCGGAACTGCCGCGGTAGAGCGTCATCTCGCCGCAGAAGCGCCGCTGCGTCCTTCGACAGGCGCGCTGCATGCGCCCGCTCAGGATGAGGAGGAAGCGTGGGCCGATTCCATGCCTCCTCATCCTGAGCTTGGCCATGTCGAAGGACGCACGGCCGGCCGTGCGGCGCCCTTTCGAGATTGATGAGGGAGAAAACCCATGCCCAAGCGCCCGATCGAGCCCAAGATCATCGGCCCCGAGGACATCGACCCCCGGCACAACTGGGAGCGGCCGATCTTGGCGCTCGGCCCCGGCGCGGTCGATTTCGAGGAGCGCGTCGATTTCCGCCGCCTGCACCGCTACCGCCTCGCACGCACGCGCCAGGCGCTCGCGGCCTCCGGCCTCGGCGCGCTCCTCGTCTTCGACCAGTACAACATCCGCTACATCTCTAGCACGGTCATTGGCAACTGGGCGCGCGACAAGCTCACGCGCTATGCCCTGCTGCCCGGCAGCGGCGAGCCGCATGTCTGGGATTTCGGCTCGGCGGCAAAGCACCACCGGCTCTACGCGCCGTGGCTGCATCAGCATAATTGCCATGCGGGCATGCTGGGGCTGCGCGGTGCCGTCCATCCGAAGATCGGGCTGATGCGCAAGGCGGCGCTCGAGATCAAGTCGATCCTCGACGAGAACGGCGTCGGCGACATGCCGGTGGGGGTCGATCTGGTCGAGCCGCCGATGCTGTTCGAGCTGCAGGCCGCCGGCATCGAAGTGCGCGACGGCCAGCAGGTCATGCTGGATGCCCGCGAGATCAAGAGCGCCGACGAGATCTCGCTCCTCAACATGTCGGCGGCGCTGGTCGACGGCACCTATCAGCACATCGCCGAGCATCTGAAGCCTGGCATCCGCGAGAACGAGATCGTGGCGCTCGCCAACCAGCGGCTTTACGAACTGGGCTCCGACGACGTCGAGGCGATCAACGCCATTTCCGGCGAGCGCTGCAGCCCGCATCCGCACAACTTCACCGACCGGCTGATCCGGCCGGGCGACCAAGCCTTCTTCGACATCATCCAGTCCTATATGGGCTATCGCACCTGCTATTACCGCACCTTCAATGTCGGCCGCGCGACCAACGCGCAGAAGGACGCCTATATGCGCGCCCGCGAATGGATCGACGCCTCGATCGCGGCGGTGCGGCCCGGGGTCACCACGGACAAGATCGCCGCCTGCTGGCCCAAGGCGGAGGCAATCGGCTTTGCCAGCGAGATGGAGGCGTTCGGCCTGCTCTTTGGCCACGGGCTCGGCCTCGGGCTCCATGAGCGGCCGATCATCAGCCGGCTCAATTCCTTCGACGATCCCATCGAGATCAAGGAGGGCATGGTCTTCGCGCTCGAGACCTATTGCCCCGCGAGCGACGGCTATTCCGCCGCGCGCATCGAGGAGGAGGTGGTGGTCACGCCCAAAGGCGCCAAGGTGATCACGCTTTATCCCGCCGAGGAGCTGCCGATCGCCAATCCCTACTGACCCGCGCCGAAGCGTTGAGTTGCCGCGTCTGCGCCGATCGGCTAGAGCTCTGTTGATCACTTGCAAAGCAGCGGAGGCGGCGCCATGGCGGCGGAGTTGAGGTCGCATAAGCTCGGCTGGATCGGCGTGGGCCGCATGGGCTATCCGATGGCGGAGCGCCTGGCGAAAGCGGGCGCCGACATCGCCGTCTACAACCGCACGCGCACCAAGGCGGAGCCGCTGACCAAATCGGGCGTCCGCCTCGTCGACCGGCCGTCCGAGCTAGCCGATCGCGACATCGTCTTCACCATGGTCTCCGCCTCGGAGGATCTGAAGCAAGTGGCGCTGGGACCCGACGGCGTGCTCACCGTCGCCGGCAAGGCGCCCCGCATCCACATCGACTGCTCGACGGTATCGGAAGAGGCGTCCAGCGAGGTGCGCGCCGCCGCCCAGAAGCGCGGCACGGCGATGCTGGCCTCGCCGGTCAGCGGCAACGCCAAAGTGGTGAAGGCGGGAAAGCTGAGCATCGTTGTCTCCGGCCCCAAAGCCGCCTACGAGACCGCGCTCCCCTATCTCGAGCGGCTCGGCCAGGGCGTCAGCTATGTCGGCGAGGGCGAGCTCGCGCGCATGGTGAAGATCTGCCACAACGTCCTTCTCGGCATCGTCATCCAGGCGATGGTCGAGGTCACGGTCCTGGCGCAGAAAGGCGGCGTGCCGCGCCACGCCTTTCTCGACTTCATCAACAAGAGCGTGATGGGCTCGACCTTCACCCGCTACAAGACGCCGGCGCTGGTCAATCTCGATTTCGCCCCGACCTTCACGCCGCTGCTGCTGCGCAAGGATCTCGATCTCGGGCTTGCCGCCGCGCGCAAGCTCGGCGCGCCCATGGCACTGACCGCGCTGGTGCGCGAGATCCTGCAGAGCCTGATCGGCCAGGGCTACACCGACCAGGATTTCGCGGCGCTGCTCATCCAGCAGGCGAAGGCTGCGGGCATGCCGCTCGAGCCGGAGAATGTGCCGGTGAGTGACGGCTTGTCGTGAGCCGGAGGTCAGGGATCGCGTTCCTGAGCGCCTTGGCTTTGCCGAGGAGCTGACCGGCGCTGGCCTCGCGGCTCACCCTCGGGCTTGGTGTCGGCCGCGTCGAGCGCCGCGCGCAGCTCCCTCAGCGTGTGGCGCGTCAACGCTTCGACCGTGGCGTCGGCGAAGACCATGGCGACGCGCTCGGCATCGCGTGCGATGACGGTGAGATAGGCGCGGGCCGCGGCATCCCGGCTGCGCGAGCCCCGCTCCCAATTGCGCAGGGTCGGCAGCCTGAA
>JASHRZ010000303.1 GCA_030037055.1 Alphaproteobacteria bacterium | reverse complement strand
GTTGTAGATGACGACCGCGGCGTCGGGCTTCGCCTCGTCGAGCCAGCGATGGATCGGGGCGAAGCCGTCGAAGAACGGCGCCCAGTAAGGATCCTTCTGCAGCCCCTTGGCCATTGCCGCGCCGATCGCCGGGACGTGGGTGGATGCCAGTCCAGCCATGATGCTTGCCATGTCGGTCACCCCGCCGCTGCGTGAAGTTTCGCCTTAAACTGATCGACCGTCATGCCGGTTTGCAGCGCGCCGATGTCCTGCATGTTGAGCCCGAGACTCCCGGCGAATTTCGCCAAGTAGTAAGCGTTCCCGCCGAGCGCGAGGAGCTTCAGCAGGTCGCGCTTGAGGAGGGCCTCGGACTGCTCCGAGCTCAGTCCGTAGCGCGCGCAATAGGCCGCTTCGTCCCTGAGGAATTCGGCGCGATTGGCGGCATCGTTGAAGGAAAAGCACATCTTGTTCAGCGCGTAGCCTTTTTGCGCGAGGGCGGGCCCGAAGATCAGCGTGCCGAAGATCTCGCCCTTGGCTTTGCTTTCGCCGGCCCTTGTCGCGCCTTGGGTCATGCTGTTATCTCCTCTCTCGCGCCTGCCGCCCTGCGGCAACCTTTCGTCGGACCGACACTAGAAACCGATCTCAGCAGGGGCTTTGACATGGATCAACGATCGCGCCGTCGACGCGCTTCAGCCGCAGCGCGTTTTCATGCGTGAAAACAGGAGGTTAGTCTCCATATCGATAGTCACGAGAGAAGGGTAGGGATCATGAAGATATGCGTTGGCGGTGCAGGTGCGTTTGGCATCAAGCATCTCGAGGCGCTTGCCAAGATCGAGGGCGTGGAGGTCGCGAGCCTGATCGGCCGGACCGAAGCCACCGCTGCCGTCGCGGCGAAATTCGGAATCCCGCACTGGGGCACCAATCTGGCGGATGGGCTGGCTCGGCCGGGGATCGAAGCCGCAATTCTGGCGACGCCGACCCAGCTGCACGCCGTCCAGGCCGAGCAGTGCCTGCGCGCGGGCAAGCATGTGGAGGTGGAGATCCCGATGTCGGACAATTTGGCTGATGCCGAGAAACTTCTCGCGCTGCAGCGGCAAACCGGGCTCGTGGGGATGGCGGGCCATACGCGCCGCTTCAACCCCAGTCACCAATGGATACACAAGAAGATCGCCGCCGGCGAGCTCAAGATCCAGCAGATGGACGTACAGACCTATTTCTTCCGTCGCACCAACACCAACGCGCTGGGCCAGCCGCGCAGCTGGACCGACCATTTGCTATGGCACCACGCCTGCCACACGGTCGACCTCTTCGCCTACCAGACCGGCGAGCCGATTGTGCAGATCAATGCCATGCAGGGTCCCTATCATCCGGTGCTGCGCATCGCCATGGACATGTCGATCCAGATGAAGACGACGTCGGGGGCGATCTGCACGCTGTCCCTGTCGTTCAACAATGACGGTCCGCTCGGCACCTTCTTCCGCTACATCTGCGACAACGCCACCTATATCGCGCGCTACGACGACCTGTTCGATGGCCGCGACAACAAGATCGATGTCTCCAAGGTCGACGTATCGATGAACGGCATAGAGCTGCAGGATCGCGAGTTCATTGCGGCCATCCGCAGCAAGCGCGAGCCGAATGCGAGCTTTGCCCAGGTGCTGCCGGCGATGCGCGTCCTGGACCGCGCCGAGAAGATGCTGCTGGCCCAGGCCTGACGCGAAAGCCGCCGCTCCCTAGTGGCTCGCGAGCAAGCTCGCGCGGAACGCCGCGTCGGCCGGTTGGTAGCGGCGACGAGCGCCGCCAGACGCGCGGCGGCGGGCACGATCACGGAGCGGGGAAAGCCGCTGAACCCCAGCATCAGCGCCGAACGGGGCGGCGCCTTGTGGTAAAAGCGGCTCATCGCGCGGACGATGATGCCGTTGCGCCTTGCTTCGTCGTCGATCTCGACATCCGACGCGCCGCCTTCGAGATAGGCCACCAGATGCATGCCTTGATCGGGAAGCTCGATCCATGGGGATCCCCGGTGCGGCGCGCCAGCGTTGCTGCAAGCCCATCGCGCTGCTCGCGATACATCAGGCGCATGCGGCGGATGTGACCCGCGAGATGGCCCTGCCCCAGGAATTCGGTAACCACCGTCTGATAAAGGCTCGGCGGCTGACGGTCGTCGATCAGATAGCGCGCGCCGACGAATGCCGGCAGCAGCGGCACCACCGCGTAACCGAGGCGCAGGCCCGGGAAGAGGGCCTTGTTGAGGGTGCCGACATAGACGTCCTCGTCCAGCCCCTGCAGCGACGCGAGCGGCGGGCCAGAGTAGCGGAACTCGCTGGCGTAATCGTCCTCGACGATATGGGCGCCGCTCCGGCGCGCCCAGGCCAGCAGCTCGAGCCGCCGCGCCATCGACAGCTGTACGCCCGTGGGAAATTGATGCGAGGGCGTGACAAAAGGCGCGCGCGCCCTGGGTGCCGCGCTGAGCCCAGCCTCGACGCAGAGGCTTGCGCATCGACCGGGACCGGCTGGAGCTTCGCCTTGGCGAGCACGATCTGGCGATAGGTCAGGAAATAACCGGGTCCTCGACCCACGCCTCATCGCCCGGCGCCAGCAGAATCCGGATCGCGGTGTCGATCGCATGCTGGGTCCCGGCGGTGACGACGATCTGCTGCGGCTCGCAGCGGACGGCGCGTGCGGCCCGCAGGCAGTCGCAGATCCTTCCGCGCAGTTCTATGAACACGCATGGTCGGTATAGCCGAGATCCCGCGCGCCGAGCGAGCGAACGGCACGCTGAGTTAGCTTGCGCCAGATCTCGACCGTGCGAGCGTCGATCAGGGCGCGGCGGGTGTTGAAGGGCCGCTCATCGGCTTGGGCCGTCGATTGCGCGAACTCAGCGAAAGCCTCCGCCGGGGCGGGAACCGGTCGCGGTTTCGCCGGTCGAGCCGCCTTGCGTCGGCGCGACGCCTGCGAGATGAGCCCGGTCCGATCCGAGGAAACATAGGTGCCCGAGCCGGCTTTGGCGTCGAGATAGCCGTCGGCCAGCAGCTGCTCATAGGCGGCGGAGACCGACGCCCGGGCAACGCCCAAGAGCGATGCCATCGCGCGTTAAGGGGAGCCTCGTGCCGGGACTGCCGCCGCTGTTCGGGCACAACATGTGGGACTGCTACCTGCCGGGATCGACCTGTTCATGGCGGTCTGCGATGTCAGCCTGTCCTTGATCGGCTTGATCCTGTGTGTCGTATCGACGGCGAAGCCCGGCGCTACGTGCGCGGACACGCAGGGGGGCGTGAGCATCGTCGACGATCGGCGCGGGTTTCGTCCGGCGGGCACCAAGCCATGGATCGATCGCGGCCTCCCCGACAAGGCGAAGACCCTGCCGCTGTCGATCCTGGAGCGCCAAGCCTGCTATTTCATGTTCAGCGAGCTCGCGGTCATCTGTCACAACATCTTTCTCGTCGCCGAGGCGCTCGGCGTCGGCAGATGGATGCATTGCGGCATCCTGTCGCGCGAGGTGATGCAGGCGATGGACTTCCGGATGATTGACCCGATCGGCGCGCCGTCCTGTGCCAATCCCGTGGGATTGGACGACATCCTCGAAGGCTATTGCCCACCCTACTATCCGAGCATGGATGCAGCGGTGGATGCGGTGGCCGCCTGCTTGTCGCGCAAGGACGCTGCCCCGCCCGCCGCCGCAAGCTGGTGGACCCGCGGCCTAATGTCATCCCGGAGGCGGAGTTCCGTCGCGATCTCGTCGAGATCAGCGATGACGGCATCGCCTGCACCAAGGCGGTCTGCAACTACATCTATGAGACCTATGGCCGGTTCCCCGCCAGCGTTGATACGATGCATATGATGTGGCTCATGCAAGCTCACCATTTGGACCTGGATTACTATTCCAGGTTCTTCCACCCGGCTGCTTGCGGGCGGAGCGCACAGCCACCTGGCACCAGTGATTGGTTCGCCGCGCGGCTCTGCCGCGTTTGGTCACGGCGACACTGTTGGTGCCGCTGACGCGAAGGCGACGACGCCAACGGCGCCGCCGATGCACGTCAGCAACAGGAACGGGATCGCGGCAGGTTGACGCGCCGATCCGGCCGAGCGCTCGCGTCGCAGGCGGGCCATCGCTGAAAGGAGACCGTGCACTGCGTGCCGAGGGATTGACCACCGTGCCGAGCAGCCTCGGGCCGAGGGAAACCATGGACCGGCTCGAGACCGAGGTCAAAGCCAAGGGCATGACCGTCTTTGCCGGCATCGATCCTGCGGCGGGAGCCGCGCAGGCCGGCTGTCACTGCGGCTGAGCGATCTACGGCAGCGCCAAGGCCGGCACGCGGCTGATGCAATCCAAAGAGGCCATCGGCATCGACCTGCCGTTGAAGGCATTGGTGTGGCAGGATGCGTCCGGCAAGACCTGGCTTTCCTACAACGACCCCGCCTGGCTCGCCCGACGGCTCGGCGCCGATTCCCAACCGGTCGTCGCTGCCATCGGGGCCGCGCTCAGCGCTGTCGCCATGAAGGCGACCGCGCCCGCATAGGGCGTCCTCGCCTCGGGCGCCGCGGCGCTCTATCCTCCTGCGAGCCGGCTGACCGGCGCCTCGCCGCAACGCGCAGATGACGAAGATCATTCTCACCCGCCACGGGCATGTCGAAGGGATCGACCCCAAGCGCTTCCGGGGGCGGACCGACCTGACGTTGACCGAGCGCGGCCGGGCCGAGGCGAAGGCGGTCGCGGCGCGCATCGCCGAAGCCTGGAAGCCGGTCAAGGTCTATACCAGCCCGATGGAGCGCTGCGTCGCCACCGGGCGCGAGATCGCGCTCGCCAGCAGCGCCGCCAGCGAGGTCATGGCGGCGCTGAACGATCTCGATTACGGCCAGTGGCGCTGGCGCCGCGACGACGAGGTGCGCGCCGGCTGGCCCGATCTCTTCGCCGCCTGGCATGCGAGCCCGCATCTCGTGCGCTTTCCCGGCGGCGAGTCGCTGCAGGATCTCGTCGCGCGCGCCGCCGAAGCGCTCCGTTTGGTGCGCGAACGCCACCCGCCGGCGAGCGAGACCGTCGTCCTGGTCGGCCATGACAGCGTCAACCGCGCCCTGCTGCTGCAGCTTCTCGATCAGCCGCTCTCGGCCTATTGGCGGCTTGCCCAGTCGCCCTGCGCGATCACCGAGATCGATCTCGCCGGCGACGGCATCCTCGTGCAGCGCGTCAACGAGACATATCACCTGCGCGGCATCGGCTGAGGACAGCGCATCACATAAAAACGCGGCGTTGCCGTTTTTTCGGTCATTGCCTTCGCCGCGTCTTTCGTCCGTCTTTGTCGCGCATGCCGGCGATCCGCAGCGGCGCTGGGGCACGCCGCGCATTCGCGGCGAAAGCCGTGCGATGCCGGAATTTGACACTATCGGACGGCGCTTTCCGGTGCTGTGATCGCTCGCAGGACGCAACGGAGGGGCGAAAGCCCGCCCGAGCCGGCGCCTCATCGCCACGGGAGCGGCGCATGGAAAGACCGAGCGAGTACCGGGATCCCCGGCAGCGGCGATGGCGGCTTCGCGTCGCGATCGCCGCCGCGCTTGTTGCCGCGCCGCTGGCCGGGAGCGAGGCGGACGAGGCTCCGTCCTATGCCGAGCGCACCAAGACCGTCATCCTCGGCCTCCTCTCCGGCCGCGACTTCGCGCCCGAGGCGGGCTGCGAGCCGGCCGCGCCTTGCATGGCGCTGTTGGCGCGGCTGCGCGCCGGCGACTTTGCCGTCGTGGAGCCGGTCGAGCGTTCCGACCGGCCGGATATGCCGAGCTATCTGCGCACGCGCAAGCAATGCCCGCGCCTCGATCCCGCCCGCATCACCGCCGGGCATCGCGTTTTCGCGGCGACACGCAACTTCGCTGCCTATCGCCTCGACGCGCCGCAGCGAGGGCGCCGCGGCGACGAGATCCTGGTGTTCCGCGCCCAGCATTACATCCTGTTCGACGCACGCGGGGGCGCCGCGGCGAGCGCGGACGGGCCGGAGACTTTGCTGCCCGGCACCTTCATGGCCGTGAGCGTGCCGAGCTGCCGCCTCCTCGCCGCCGCACGCGCCGAGGACGGTGATTGGTTCGCCAAGCACAATGTGGTCGAGGACGGCGATCACGCGAGCGAGCTGCTCCGGGTCGACGGCCGCTATGTCGTGCTCAACCTCGCGCCGATTGCGGCTCCGCGCCAGCCCAAGCCGAACTGGTGGTACATGCTCGAGCTCTGGGACCTCGGCGCTCGTGCGGATGCCGATCTGCGCCAGCAGCGCCGCGTCTATTCCTTCGGCTACAAGCCCGCCGCCCTGCCGCTGGGCGTCAGCCGCGCCGCGGCGCAGTCCTCGCCGGGCTAGGCGCTGCGCAGGCGCAGCAGGATGTCGCCGACGCTCAGGAGGATCTCGATGAGGATGAGGCCGATAATGTACAATTCGAGTCGCGTGCTGCGCTGATCCTGCACGAGATCGAGGATGGTGCCGACGGTCTCGTTGATGAGCGCGAGCTTGCTCTCCAGGCCGTGGCTGCGCTCGCGCAGCTCGTATTCATCCTCGAGTCGGGCGTAGAGCCGCTCCAGCTCCGGGTGGTCCCAAAGCACGTCGGGCTTCTCCTCCATCTCGACGCGCCCGACCATGCGCTGCTGGGTCAGCAGCACGCCGCCGATCTGCTGCAGCAGCTGCCGCCCCTGGTGGCCTGTCCGGCCGGTGCGCTGTAGTTGCTCCGCCAGCGGCTCGATGCGGTCGAAGGCGCCGGCGATGCGGCTTTCGTAATGCGACAGGATCAAGTTCTTCGACAGCACGTTGGCGACGATCTGAAGTCGCTCGGGCGAGGCCTCCTTGAGGATGATGGCGCCCGACGGATCGACCAGGTCGTCGCTGCCGGGCTTGATCAGAATCTGAGCCTGGTCGGTCTCAGGCGCGGCGGCGGGCTCGTTGATGCGCGGCCTGAGCGAGCGCACGACGTCGTCCTCTTCGATCGCCGAGAGGCCGGCGAAGACCGCGACGCCGTAGCGGAACAGGCAGGCGATACCGTCGCGGCCGATGCGCAAGGTAAGCGGGTTGGTGGCGATGGTGTCGTCGCGCTCGAGCCCGCGCGTGTCAATGCGCTCGCCGAGCAGCAGCGCTCGGACCGGGATGGAGGTCGAAGGGACGGGAGCGTCCATGCGTCGGGGACCCTCGCGGTCGGCTACGACCAAATCTTGCCTCGCCGGCACTCGGTGGACAACCCTTGCCGTTGCGGCTATAAATCGCCGCCAAATCAAGCGCGCACCCACAAAACTTATCAAGAATAAATACTTATCCACGGGCAACGAATGGCGCGCGGCCGAGAGGGGGCAGAGCCATGATCGATCGTCCGGGAAGCATGGTCTATCTGCGCCGCATGGCCGAGCGTTGCCGCCGTGCCGCAGAGGAGCTGAGCGGCGATGAGGCGCGCGATCTCGTCGACCTCGCCGAGCGCTGCGAGGAACGGCTTGCCGAGCGCGCGCGTGCCAGCGAGCTCGTCGCGTCCGAGGAGGATTGACCGCGCCGGAATAGCCCCTCGGCCGCGTGCCGGCGTGCTCGCAGGGAGAAACGTTGTCGCTGCCTGGCGATGACGGCCCGGAAAGGAGCCCATCATGACGGCCGGAGCGGCGCAAGCGCTGACCTTCGATGAAGCAAAGCGGATCGTGAAGCGGGTCGAGGCGCTGTTCGGCGCGGCCGACATCGCCGGCATCATGGCGGGGTTCACTGCCGACGCCGTGGTCCGTTTCGGCGATTTCCCCGAGATGCGCGGGCGCGATGCGATCGAGGCGTTCATCCGCGCCCGCTTCGCACGCCAGAAGAATTACCGGCTGGAAAAGCACCTGCGCATGGTTATGGGCGATCGCATCGGCAACGACTGGGACGCGCATTGGCAGGACGCCCGGACCGGCAAAAGCATGCGCGGCCGCGGCATGGAGTTCTGGCGGATGCGCGATGGACGGATCGCCCATTGGGACGCGGTGTTCAACGTCTGGGAAGAGGGCGGCGCGCCCAGCATCGCGATCGTTTAGCCGCAGCCTCAGGCGGCGCGGGCGAAGCGCAGCGAGAAGACGGCGCCGCCGCTGGCGCGGTTCTCCACGGCAATCGATCCCGCATGCGCCTCGACGATGCGCGAGACGATCGACAGGCCGAGCCCGGCGTTGCCGGTGCGGCGGCGATCGCGGCGCCAGAAGCGGCGGAAGATGAGTTCGCGCTCGCTTTCGGCCACGCCGGGCCCGTCGTCGAGCACGCGCAGCACGCCGCTCTCCGCGACTTCGATTTCGACCGTGGTGCCGGGCGGCGTATGGCTGATCGCATTCTCCGCGAGATTGCGGATGGCCTGGAACAGCGCTTCGGGATTGCCCTTGATCCAGACCGGGTCCTTGGCGCCGCCGAGCGCGATGTCCTTGCCCTGCGCGACCGCCAGCGGCGCAATGAAGGCGACGACCTCGGCGGCGACGCTCTGCAGATCCGCCTTTTCCTCGGGATCGACCGCGAAGCTCTCGAGCTCAGCGATGTCAAGGAGCTGGCTGACGATGCGGCTCATGCCGGCGATGTCCTGGCGCAGCGCTTCGCTCACCGCCTTGTTCTCCAGCGTGTCGATGCGCGCGCGCAGGATGGCGAGCGGCGTGCGCAGCTCGTGCGCGGCGTCGGCGGTGAATTCGCGCTGGGTGCGAAAGCCGCGCTCGAGCCGGTCGAGGGCCTGGTTCACCGCCTTGACCAGCGGCGGGATCTCGCGCGGCATGCCCTGCGTCGGCAGACGCACCTCGGTGCGCGCCGGGCCGATGGTCTCGGCCGTCTGCGAGGCCTGCAGTACCGGGCGCAGCGCGCGGCGGAAGATGAGAATGTCGATCATCAGCAGCAGCAGCAGGATCGGCAAGGTGATCCAGCCGACGCGCGGGAAGAAGTCGGCGACGATATCGTCGATCAGCACGTCGCGGTGCGCGAGATCCTGGGCGACCTGGATCCACACGGTTTGCCCGCCGATCGTCTCGGCGAGGCTGGCGCCGTAGATCACGGCGCTGCCGCGCCGCGTCTCCAGGAACTGCTCCGGCGCGGCGCGGCGGTCATTGGGGAAAATCGCTTCGCCGTCGTCGAGCGAGGAGAAAAGGACGCCGCCGCCGCTGTCGAGCACGGCATAGCCGAGGCGGCCGTAGCTCTCGGAATAGAGCTCGCGCAGCCCGGCGGGAAGGTCCAGCGCCCAGCCGCCGCCGGGCTGTGGCACGAGGTATTGCGCGATGGTGGCGGCGTACTCGCGCAGCGCGCGGTGATGCAGGTCGTTTGCCGTCGAGCTCAGCAGCCAGTAGAGCGCCAGCGGCATGCAGATCGAGGTGATGCCGATGGCGATCACATGCAGCGAGATGACGCGGGTGGCGATTGATTTGAAGCGGATCACGGCTCTTTGTCCTCGGCGATGAGATAGCCCACGCCTCTGATGGTATGGATCTGCGCCGTGGCGCCGTTGTCGGCGAGCTGCTTGCGCAGGCGATGAATATAGACCTCGACGGCATTCGAGCCGACATCGATCGAGAGGCCGAACAGCTGGTCCTCGACCAGCTTTTTCGACACCACGCGCCCGCTGCGCCGCATCAGGATTTCCAGCACCGCCACCTCGCGCGCCGAGAAATATTGGGGCGCCTCGCCGATGAAGACCTGCCGCGCCTCGGTATCGAAAGCGATGTTGCCGACGCAGAGCGAGCGTCCGAGCAGCGCGCCCGGCCGGCGCAGCAGCGCCTGCAGCCGCGCCACCAGCTCCTCCAGCGCGAAAGGCTTGGTGAGATAGTCGTCGGCGCCGCCGCGCAGTCCGATGACGCGGTCCTGCACGCCGCCGCGCGCCGTCAGCACCAGCACCGGGGTCGCGTCCTGACGGGCGCGCAGATCGCGCAGCACGGCGAGTCCGTCCTCGTCGGGCAGGCCGAGATCGAGCACGACCGCCGCATAGCGCGTCGTCGCCAGCACGCCGCGCGCGTCCTGCGCCGTGGCCACCACGTCGGCGGCGAGGCCCGCCGCGTTGAGGCCTTTGGTCAGAAGCTCGGCCAGCTCCGTGTTGTCCTCGACCACCAGCAATCTCATGCCGCAACCACTCCGCCCAAGCCGGTTTCAATGTCAGTAAATCGTAGCATTTGTTTGCCCAGGATGAGATGCCGCGTCGGGCCGGCGCCTTGTCAGCTTCCCGTAAGCTGGACGCCCTATAGAAGCCGGCGATTTCCCCGGCAAGTCCCGCGCCGGGGGCGCGCTGGTGCCGTCCTCAATCAGGGGTTGCCGAGCGTGCATGGCTGGCTGTCCTCGCCGCTGTCCCGAGCGCCCCGCGCCTTTTCGCGGCGGGCGCAACTCGTCCTTCTCGGTGCGGCGGCGGCGATCGCGCTGCTGCTTTTCGTCGTCACGCCCTATCTGCGCAGCAATTTCGCTCCCCGCCAGGAGACGGCGGCGGCGGCGCCGGGAACCTTCCGTCCGACGGAGGCGCAATGGGCGAGCCTCAAGATCGCGCCGGTGCGCGAGGTCGTCTTCCGGACAGAGCGGGCGGCCGAGGGCAAGATCGCCCTCGACGACGACCTGACGACGCCGGTGTTCTCGCCCTATACCGGCCGCGTCACCAAGCTCTTCGCCAAGGCAGGCGACCATGTCGAAAAAGGCGAGCCGCTGATGGCGGTCGCGGCTTCCGAGTTCGTGCAGGGGCAGAACGATCTCATTGCCGCCGCGGCCGCGCTCGACAAAGCGCGCTCGCAGCTCGCCCTGGCGGAGATCAACGAGAAGCGGCAGCACGAGCTTTACGAAGCGAAGGCCGGCGCGCTCAAGGATTGGCAGTGGGCGCAGGCCGATCTCGCCGGCGCCCAGAGCGACTTCCGCAGCGCCCAGATCGCGCTCGCCGCCGTGCGCAACCGCCTGCGCATCCTGGGCAAGAGCGACGCCGAGATCAACGCGCTGGAAACTGCGCAGCAGATAAACGCGGAGGCAG
>JASHRZ010000302.1 GCA_030037055.1 Alphaproteobacteria bacterium | reverse complement strand
AGCTCAATGGACACCGTCGCCGCGCGGCCGCGCAACAGATCGCGAGCGTGCCGGGAGATCGAAAGTCCCCCTGCGCCTGATTGAGAACTGAGTCCAGTCGGCGGTACATTTGATGTCACGCGCTGCGCCGCGTAAAGGCACGACGCGCATCGGCAGAGATCCGCGACGTGGAGACGCGCAAATGCGGGATGATAAGGGCCGCGACGAAACCGCCGCGGGCACTGGCGGCGATTCGGCCATGGCCGGAAGTGCGAGACCGCCGCGCGAGCACCGCGGCCTCAGTCTCCCCTATCTATCCATCCTGGCTGTTGTCGTCGGCATTGTGACCGGCGTTGGCGCGGTGCTGTTTCGCGACCTCATCGGGCTGATCCATAACCTTCTTTTCCTCGGGCAGCTCTCGCTCAGGTTTGACGCCAATCTGTTTACGCCGCCAAGCCCGTGGGGCGCTTTAGTCATATTGGTCCCGGTCGTCGGCGCGATTGGCGTCACGTTTCTGGTAACGAATTTCGCTCCGGAAGCGAAGGGGCACGGCGTTCCCGAAGTCATGGACGCGGTCTATTATCGCGGGGGAATCATTCGTCCTGTCGTTGCGCTGATCAAATCGGTCGCTTCGGCGCTGGCGATCGGCAGTGGCGCCGCGGTTCGGCCGAGAAGGGCCCATCATTCAAATCGGCGCCGCCCTCGGCTCGACCATCGGTCAGATCGTCCCAATGATTGCCCGCCAGCGGATCACGCTGGTCGCGGCGGGCGCAGGGGCTGGAATCGCCGCAACCTTCAATACGCCCATTGGCGGTGTCATGTTCGCGATCGAGCTGATGATGCCCGAGGTCAGCGTCCGCAGCTTCCTGCTGGTCGCGATCTCCACGGGCGCGGCGACCTTCGTCGGCCGATACTTCCTGGAGACGCAACCGGCGTTCCTGGTCCCTCCGCTCCAGCCGCTCGGCACCGACCTCTCCTCCGCGCTCATTCTGTGTCTCTACGGCGCGTTGGGCGCGATAACGGGGATTGCTGCAACCGGGTTCATACGAGGTCTGTCCCTCGCCGAGGATTTGTTCGAAAAGATAGAAAGTCGATATCTGGGGCACGTGGTCGGCATGGCGATGCTGGGTGCGCTGATCTACGCCTTGCAGCGGAGCTTCGGGCACTATTACGTGGAGGGCGTGGGCTACGCGACAATACAGGCGATCCTGCTTGGTCCCCTGTCAGCCGCGCCGCTCCTGGGTCTGCTGTTTGCATGCAAGCTGGCGGCTACCTCCGCCAGCCTTGGCTCTGGATCATCAGGCGGGATCTTCTCGCCATCCTTGTTCATGGGCGCCACGATCGGCGGCGCTTTCGCCGCGACGCTCGTGGCAATGCACGTACCGCTTCCCATCAGCGTGCCGTCCTTCGCCATGGTCGGAATGGGTGCGATGGTGGGAGGCGGCACCGGCGCCGCCATGACCGGGCGATCTTGCCAGCCGCCATTTCACCATCACTCATGAGGACGACATCGTGTTTGACGTGATCCCTCGGCTGTGGCGCAAACACGCACTCATGACCTTAGTGGTTCGCGGCCATGGGATTCCGCGACCAGAGGATGTTGCGGGCGTCATCACCAAGGAGCACGTGGCCGATTCCGTCGCCGAGAGTGTCCGAATCTACCCAGCCTAATCCACGCGCGAGGCGCCGACCAATTGGTGGCGCGCAGGCACCTCCGAACTCGCACGCCGGCGGAGTTCGCCTGGAAAGGTGCGAACGGCTTCCTTTCTTTGCGGTTGCCCGACTCGAGGGCGCGCTACTTGGCTAAGGGAGACCAACGATGAATACGATCGACGGCATCCTTCATGTCAGCGAGAGCGGCCGCGGCTTTGTCGTGGCCGGGGAACGCGGGCGCTTCGTCATCACAGCGGCACATTGTCTGCCTTGCCTGCCACCGAGTGACCTTGGTCTCGGCTCCGACAGCGACGACCGGACCTACGTGAAGCTCCTCGGGCGACTCGGCGGCTTGTGCGACGTGTGGGCCGAATGCCTCTACGCCGATCCGGTCTACGACCTGGCGGCGCTCGGTTCGCCCGCCCACCAGGCGTTCGGCGACCAAGCCGAGGCTTACGAGGCTCTTGTCAAAAGCGTGCCGCTGACGATCACCGACCTGGGGCTTGCGCGTGAGCGCAAGCCGTCGGGCGTAACCATCAGAACATCGAGCGGCCCCATTACGAAACGGCCGAGGGAGATGCTGTCGCTTCCAAAATGGGAAGGGACGGCTCGGCTGCTGTCCTTGGACGCCATGCCGGCTGATAGTCCATAGCCGCGCGCTCTGGATTACGAAGGCGGCAAAGCCGATCGAACGCGACATGTCGGGCTCGCCCAGGCAGTCTGCTGCGAACCCGTCTCCGGGCCCAATTCCCTGCTATCAGGGAAATTTACAGGGAAATTGAGCCCCTTGCGCCAGCGCGGCCGCGTTGACCTGAGCAAAAACCGCCGTTCTCACCGCAATTTTCAAGACGCGGCCGGGATTGGGATCCGCCCCCAGGTCCTGCGTGGACCGGTAGATCACAACGCCATGCCGCTCAGCTTGATGGTAACGAACGCCTTGAAGAGCTGACCGGAGACGCTCTCCAGCGGACCGGGCCCAACCATGCGCGATGGTGGAGAGGATGAACTCGCGCCGCATGACAAGCAGCGCGGCCCGGCCAATTGATCGAGATCAATGTGCGCAGAGATTACTCA
>JASHRZ010000301.1 GCA_030037055.1 Alphaproteobacteria bacterium | reverse complement strand
TCAGCCTGCGCCACGGCGTCAGCCGCCTGCGCTCGGGCGAACGGGTGACGCTGGGTGTCATTTTCCACGACGCCGCGTGAACGCGATTGTCCTGCATGGACGCCATGTATGCTTCGAGACGCCACGCTCCTGAGCACGAGAAGCCAACGAGGAGGGCATCAACCGATCGTGCCGGTTTCAATCCTACCCCGATGCCGAACTTGCGCAACGCAATCATGGAGGAAGCGCCGCAGTCGATGTGGAAGGCACTCTCCGGCGTCCTCACGTGGAAGCAGGTGTTGAAGTGCCCGCCGCTGCCGAAGGCGTCGCCGCAGCCCCGGCACTGGACGCGCATAGGCCGCGCTTAGTGGCCGCGGCGGCGGAGCCAGGCGATGCGGTCGTTGGTCACGGCGATGTCGCGCTCGAGCCAGTCGCGGAATAGGCCGGGCGCGCTGTGCTGGCGCAGCTCGTCGAGCCGGACGCGCTCGCTCTCCAGCGATTCCGCCATCAGCGAGAGCTGGCCCTGCCGCTCGGCTTCCGGCAGATGATGCAGGAAGCGCAGCTTCAACAGCAGCACCAGCCGGTTCATGTCGCTGCTGGGCGAGCGCAGCTGCGCCTTGAGCAGGCCCGTCAGCGCCTCGCCGCCGCGCTGGGTGAGCCGCAGCACGGCATTGTCGCTCATGCCCTGGCCCTCCACCGCCTCGATCAATCCCTCATAGCGCAACAGCTCGAGCGAGGTGCCCATCAGCTCGAGCGAGGGACCAACGATGCGGCCGGTGAAGTGCCGGATCTCGCCGGCGAGATCGCCGTAATGCCGCGGCGCCTCGGCCAGCAGCCCCAGCGCGGCAAGCCGGACGGCCTCGGCGGGGATGAGCGAGTTGTCCTTGAACATCGCTTAGGCGACCCGGCGAATGGGGAGCCGCGCCCAGACATCGGCCAGCGCCGCCACCAGCCGCTCGATGTCGGCATCGCTGTGCTGCGGCGAGGGGGTGAGGCGCAGCCGCTCCGTGCCGCGCGGCACGGTGGGGTAATTGATCGGCTGGACGTAGATGCGGTAGCGCTCCAGCAGGTCGTCGGAAGCCTGCTTGCAGAGCCGGGCATCGCCGACCATCACCGGCACCACATGGCTCGGACTCGGCATGACCGGGAGCGCCGCCTCGAGCAGGCGCTGCTTCAAGCGCGCCGCGCGCTCCTGATGCCGCTCGCGCAGCGCGTTGTCGGCGCGGACATGGCGGATGGAGGCGACGGCGCCGGCGGCGATCGCGGGCGGCAGCGAGGTGGTGAAGATGAATCCCGGGGCGAAGCTGCGGATGAAGTCGACCAGCGCCGCCGAGCCCGCGACATAGCCGCCGACCAGGCCGAAGGCCTTGGCCAGCGTTCCCTGGACGACGGTGAGGCGATGGCCGATCCCGTCGCGCTCGGCGATGCCGCCGCCGCGGGAGCCGTAGAGTCCCACCGCATGCACTTCGTCGAGATAGGTCATCGCGCCGTGACGCTCGGCCGCGTCGCAAAGCTCAGCGATGGGCGCGATGTCGCCGTCCATGGAATAGACGCTCTCGAAGGCGACAAGCTTCGGCCGGCCGGGATCGGCGGCGGCCAGCCGCCGGTCGAGATCGGCGGGATCGTTATGCGCGAAGATGTGCTTCTCGGCCCCGCTGTGGCGGATGCCTTCGATCATCGAGGCGTGGTTGAGCGCATCGGAGAACACCATGCAGCCGGGGAGCTGGCGCGCCAGCGTGGAGAGCGCCGTCTCGTTGGCGACATAGCCCGAGGTGAAGGCCAGCGCCGCTTCCTTGCCGTGAAGCGCCGCGAGCTCGCGCTCGAGCTCGACATGGTAATGCGTCGTACCGGAGATGTTGCGCGTGCCGCCGGCGCCGGCGCCGACCCGGTCGATCGCCGCGTGCATTGCCGCGAGCACGACAGGGTGCTGCCCCATGCCGAGATAATCGTTGGAGCACCAGACGGTGACCTCGGCGCCGAGATCGTGGTTGAAGGCGCGCGGGAAGGCGCCGGCGCGGCGCTCGAGATCGGCGAAGACGCGATAGCGTCCTTCGGCGCGCAAGCCGTCGAGGCGGGTCTTGAAGAACCTCTCGTAATCCATCGGTCTCCGTCCCTATAGCCCGCAAACCCACAAGCATAGCCCGCTGCGCGCCACGCGCAACAGGAAGCCCGGGCGAGGAAGCCTGGGTCAAGCGACCGAGGCGAGCCCTGCCCGGCTCAGGGCGGCATCGGTGTCGTCGAGCGCCTTGCCGAAGCGGCGCAGCAATTCGTCGATCTCGTCGGCGCTGATGATCAGCGGCGGGCACAGCGCCACGCTATCGCCCATGGCGCGCAGGATGAGCCCATGCTCCTGGGCGCAAGCCGCGAACGTCGCGCCGGCGCCCGCCCTCGGATCGAAAGGCGCCTTGGTCGGTTTGTCGCCGACTAGTTCCACCCCCGCCAGCAGGCCGACGCCGCGCACTTCGCCGACCAGCCGGTGGCCGGCGAAGCGGCGCAAACCCTCCTGGAGACGCGGCGCCACCGCCCGCACCTGGGATAGGATGTCGCGCTCCTCGTAGATCCTGAGCGTCTCTAGCGCCACGGCGCAACAGACGGGATGCGCAGAATAGGTGAAGCCATGAGCGAAGACGCCGATCTTCTCGCTTTGCGCGAGGAAGGCCTGATAAAGCTCTTCGCTGATGACCGTGGCGGAGATCGGCAGATAGCCCGAGGAGAGGGCCTTGGCGATGGTGATGATGTCCGGCTTCAACCCATAGGTCTCGCTGCCAAACATGTTGCCGGTGCGGCCGAAGCCGCAGATGACCTCGTCGGCGATCAGCAGCACGTCGTATTTCCCGAGGACTTTCTGGATCTTCTCGAAATAGGTGCGGGGTGGGGGAATGACGCCGCCGGCGCCCATCACCGGCTCGGCGATGAAGGCGGCGACGGTCTCGGGGTCCTCGCGCAGGATCTGCGCCTCAAGGCTCTCGGCGAGCCGCGTGGCGAAATCCTCCTCGCTCTCGCCGGGCTTGGCGAAGCGGTAGTGGTGCGGGCAGTCGGCATGGCGGATCCGGGAGATCGGCAGGTCGAAATCGCGATGGTTGTTGGGAAGGCCGGTGAGGCTCGCGGCGGCCACGGTGACGCCGTGATAGCCCTTCAGGCGGGCGATGATCTTCTTCTTGCGGTGACGCCCGCGCGCATTGTTGTAGTACCACACCATCTTGATCGCGCTGTCATTGGCCTCGGAGCCGGAATTGTTGAAGAAGACTTTGGACATTGGCACTGGCATTAGGGCGATGACCCGCTCGGCCAGCTCCGCCGCGGACTCATGCGATTTGTGGTTGAAAACGTGATAATAGGGCAGCCGCTTCAGCTGTCGCGCCGCCGCCTCGACCAGCCGCGCCTCGCCGAAGCCCAGGGAGGCGCACCACAGCCCCGCCAGTCCCTCGATATATTCCTTGCCGTTCTCATCGTAGACATGGACGCCCTGGCCCTCGGTGATGACCAGCGGGCCCTCGCTCTCGTGTTTTTTGAGATGGGTGTAAGGGTGCAGGTGAAAGGCGATGTCGCGGCTCGCCGCCGAATTGCCACGCGGCATGGGACTTCCTTCGCTGGTCGATCGCCCTCTACTATCCGCCGGCCGGCGCGAGCGGCGCGAGATCGGCTTCGCAACTGCGACGACCTGTCGCACCACCGGCTCCAAGCCCTTGATCGCCCGATGCTACCGGCGACGCGTGCAACCTCGGCCGAGGCGGCTATCAACAGGCTTGTCCACAGTCTGTCGGCCTCTCGCCACAAATTTCCTTGGTCGAGGGTCGCGCCGCCTCGTCATTCTGTGCCACGCGGAGGAGGCGGGCATGTCCAGGGCTGAACGCAGCGAGGAGCCGGTGATCGAGGGCATCGATCTCGATCGGGTGATCATCGATCCCGACTATCGCCGGCGCGTCATGAATCGGTTGCGCGCGGAGGCGGCAATGCGCCCGCCGTCGACCGATCCCGCGCCGGCGCTGGCCTCAGGGCACGACGATTGACAGCAGGGGTCGCCCGCTTATTCTGCGCGGCGAATGTGGCGCGCGGAGGCTGAGCCAAGACCTCGTGATCGCATAGCGGCGCGCCGTGGAGGCCGGCATCCCATGCCACAGCCTCTGGCTGCGGCGCGTGGCTGCGTGTGCACATGATTGCCTTCGTCCTTCGGCGCCTGGCGCAATCCGTGGCGGTGATGCTGGCCGTGGGCCTCATCGCCTTCATGCTCTTCCGTTATGTCGGCGATCCCGTCAACAACATGGTGGGGCAGGACACCTCGCTCGCGGATCGCGCCCGGCTGCGCCAGGAGCTCGGCCTCAATGACCCGGCGGCGGTGCAGTTCGGCCGCTTCCTCGCCCGCGCGCTCAAGGGCGATTTCGGCGTTTCCTACCAGTATGCTCGCCCGGTCCGCGAGATCATCGCCGAGCGGCTGCCCGCGACGCTGGAGCTGAGCGTTGCTGCGGTCTTGCTGGCGCTCGCCGCCGGCATACCGATGGGCGTCTATACCGGCTTGCGCCGCGACGGCTTTCTCTCGCACCTCTTCCTGGCGGTCTCGCTCGTCGGCGTGTCGCTGCCGACCTTCCTCACCGGCATCCTGCTCATCGTGGTCTTCTCGGTGAGTTTGGGGTGGCTCCCGTCCTTCGGCCGCGGCGATGTGGTGGCGCTGAGCTGGTGGACGACCGGATTGCTGACGCTGTCCGGGCTCAAATCGCTGGTTTTGCCGGCGATCACCCTGGCGCTGTTCCAGATGACCTTGATCATGCGCCTGGTGCGCGCCGAGATGCTCGAGGTGCTGCGCACCGACTACATCAAATTCGCCCGCGCGCGCGGCCTGCCCAACCGTATTGTGCATTTCGGCCATGCGCTCAAGAACACGCTGGTGCCGGTCGTCACCATCACCGGGCTGCAGCTCGGCGCCGTGATCGCCTTCGCCATCATCACAGAGACGGTGTTCCAATGGCCCGGCATGGGCTTCCTCATCGTCCAGGCGATCGGCTTCGCTGACATCCCGGTCATGGCCGCCTATCTCGTGCTCATCGCCTTCTTCTTCGTGGTGATCAACCTGATCGTCGATCTCCTCTACTACGCCGTCGATCCTCGGCTCAGGATCGAGCGCGGCGCCGCGGGCGGCCATGGCCGCTGACGGGGCGGCGCCGGGCGCGCTGCGCCGGCTCGCCGACAGCGACCTCTTCTGGAGCTTCCGCCGATCGCCGGTGACGCTCGCCGCCGCCGCCGCGACCTTGCTGCTGGTGCTGGGCGCGGTGCTGGCGCCGCTGCTCGCGCCGCACAACCCCTATGATCTCGCCAGCCTCGACTTGCTGCAGGCGCGCGATCCGCCGGCCTGGGAGGAAGGCGGCGACTGGTCCTTCCCGCTCGGCACCGACGATCAGGGCCGCGACGTGTTTTCCTCGATCCTCTACGGTCTCCGGCTGTCGCTGCTCGTGGGCGTCGGCGCCGTCCTCCTCGCCGCGATCCTCGGCGTCGGTCTCGGATTGCTGGCCGGCTATGCCGGCGGCTGGATCGACACGCTGATCATGCGCATCGCCGATGTGCAGCTCTCCTTTCCCGCGATATTGGTGGCGCTGCTGGTCGACGGCGTGGCGCGCAGCCTCCTGCCGCACGAACGCCAGGAACAGACCGCGGTCTATGTCGTGGTGTTCGCCATCGCCAGTTCGATCTGGGTTCAGTTCGCCCGCACCGTGCGCGGCTCGACCCTCGTCGAGCGCGCCAAAGAATACGTTCAGGCGGCACGCATCATCGGCGTCCACCCGGTGATGATCGCCTGGCGCCACGTCCTGCCCAATGCGATGGGACCGGTGCTGGTGATCGCCACCATCAACCTCGCCATCGCCATTCTCACCGAGGCATCCTTGTCGTTTCTCGGCCTCGGCCTGCCGGTGACGCAGCCCTCGCTCGGCACGCTCATTCGCATCGGCGACAACTACATCTTCTCCGGCGAATGGCGCTGGATGCTGCTCTATCCCGCCATCGCGCTGGCCGGCCTCACGCTTGCCATCAACCTGCTCGGCGACTGGCTGCGCGACGCGCTCAATCCGAAACTCCGCTGATGCCGGAGGCCTTGCTCGAGGTGGAGCATCTGCGCGTCGAGATCCCGACGCGGCGCGGCGTCCTCGCCGCCATCGACGACGTCTCCTTCGCCATCGGCGCGGGCGAGGTGCTGGGCGTGGTCGGCGAGAGCGGTGCCGGCAAGTCGATCACGGGTGCGGCGATCATTGGCCTACTCGAGCCGCCCTCGCGCATCGCCGGCGG
>JASHRZ010000300.1 GCA_030037055.1 Alphaproteobacteria bacterium | reverse complement strand
CCAAAACAGAGACACAAAAGAGCGGGCACCTTGCGATGCCCGCTCCAGTCGCGAAGCCGGGTCGATTTAGGTGGATCCCGATCCGGGCACCCTTAGACGGGCGCGCCACCCTGCTTTCCTCTTGCGGAGGGGCGGTCGAGACCTTGGCAAGGGCGACCGCTCCACCAGCAGGGAAAGCTACCATCGCACCGACTCTAGCGTCCGGCAACAGCATTTTGTGCCGGAGGCTTGGTAACCCACAACATATTGAAGTTATCCACAGGATTTTCCTCAGAGGCATCCACAACGCCGGCCTGTCCGCGCCATCCTATCTGCACGATCTTGTCAGTCAAAGGGATAATGTGCACTATAATGCTTGCCAAACGCAAGGCATGCATTATAGTCGCCACCGCCGGGCAGGACCAGCCCGGAAACGAGGGGCGCCGAGGAGACGGGTGGAGCCGCGACTTACGATCCTGGTCGGCACCATGACCGGCACGGCGCAGCTCGTCGCCGACGAGCTCGGCGATGCGCTGAACGCGCACGGCGTGGCGGCCCGGATCCTGCCGATGGACGGGCTTGACGCCGGCGTGTTTGCCGGCGGCGGCGCCTTCCTGATCTGCACCTCGACCTACGGCCAGGGCGACGTGCCCGACAACGCGCAGAAACTCTATGCCGATCTCGAGCGCACCAGGCCAGATCTGCAGACCGTCGTCTTTGGCGTCTTCGCGTTGGGCGACCGCACCTATGCGCAGACCTTCTGCTTCGGCGGCAAGCGCTTCGATGCGCTGCTGCAATCACTGGGCGCGCGCCGCATTGGCGAGGTGATGCTGCACGACGCCAGCGCCGGCACCATTCCCGAGGAAGTCGCCGTGGCCTGGATCGGCCCCTGGATCGACCAGTTCCGCCGAGCCCGCGATCGGGCCGCCTAGCAGCCTCTAGCGACTGCTAAGGTCCTGATTCTCAACCCCATGGCCCGTGGTGCGGCCGCGTCGGCGGCAGCGGCGGCACCGCGCCGCCGCCCATGTGCTGCAGCCGCGCTATGCGGTCGTCGAGCGGGGGATGGGTGGCGAACAGCTCGCTCAGGGAGAGCCGCCGGGGCGGGGCGATGCACAGTGCCGAGACCGGCGAGGTGTCGCGCGCCATCGCCGTGTCGGCCTGTTGCAGGCGCTGCAGCGCGTGGATCAGGCCGGCGGGGTCGCGGGTGAGCTTTACCGAGCCGGCATCGGCGAGATATTCGCGCTGGCGCGAGATAGCGAGCTGCACCAGCTTGACGGCGATGGGGGCGACCACCGCCACGATGGCGACAACGACCAGCACCACCAGGGTGAGCGCTAGGCGCAGCCCGCCGGTATTGTCCCGGCTGTCGCGGCCGCTGCCCGACCAGGCCGACCAGCGCAGCACGTCGAGGAGCAGGTGCTGGACCAGGACCACTACCCCGGCCATGGCGGCGACGACGGTGGCATAGCGCACGTCGTAATCGGCGACATGGCTCATCTCATGGCCGATCACACCCTGCAGCTCCTCGCGCGTGCAAGCCCGCAAGACGCCGCTGGTGGCGGTGATCATGGCGCGTTCGGGCGCGCTGCCGGAGGCGAAGGCATTGAGGGCCTCGGTCTCGACCACCATGGGCTTGGGCGGCGGCAGGCCGGCGGCGATGGCCATTTCCTCGACCACGTCGATGAAGCGCCGCTCCGCCGGCAGGCTGGGATCGGCCGGGCGCGATCCCACGAAGGCCGAGAGGATGCTCGCTCCGGCATAGAGCGTGATGAGACCCCAGGCGATGCCGAAGCCGATCAGCAGCAGCGCCCCGAGCAACGCCTGCGGCCGCGGCGGACCGAAGAGATCGGCCAGTACCGCGCGGGCGGAGAGCTGCGCCACAGCCGCTGGCGGCAGGCTCCAGATCTCGTCGACGACGCCGACCGCCCAGCCCAGCACATAGCCGAGGACGCCGGAGATCGCCGTCAGCACCGCGATGAGGATGACGGTGTTACGCTTGTTGCGTGCGATCGCGCGCTCGAAATCAGTGTCGTAGAGCCGTGCCGCCATCGCGTGGCCTAAAGCTTCACCTCGGGCGCGGCCTCGAGCGCGGCGTGCTCGGCTTCGGGCACCTCGAACATGATTTCCGGGGCGAAGCCGAAGAGCCGCGCGAAGATCACTCCGGGGAAAGCTGCGACGCGCACGTTCTGCGCCTGGACCGCGTCATTGTAATGCTGGCGGGCGAAGCCGATCTTGTTCTCGGTCGTCGTCAGCTCCTCCATCAGCGCGCTCACACCCTCCTGCGAGCGCAGCTGCGGATAGGCCTCGGCCACCGCCATGAAGCGGCCGAGCGCGCCGGTGAGCGCGTTCTCCGCTTGCATCGCTTCCTGCGGCGATCGCGCGCCGACTGCGCGTGCCCGCGCTTCGACAACGGCGGTGAGCGTCGATTTCTCGAAATCCATGGCGCCTTTCACCGAATTGACCAGATTCGGGATCAGGTCATGGCGGCGCTTCAACTGCACGTCGATCTGCGACCAGGCGTTCCTGACCTGCTGTCGGCCGGAGACGAGGCCGTTATAGATGCCGATCGCGACGATGACGATCAGCACGACGACGCCGATCGCGACGAGCAGCCCTGACGACATGCGCATATGCTCCTGTCTGGCCCGGCACGAGCTTCCCTGATTGGCCCGGTCTTGGCAATCGCGGCCCCTGGCGCCCGCCCGGCGGGATGCCCGACGCAAGGTTGATTCTCGAGACCGGCCGCGCAGGATTTCGCGTCGGCACCGCCATAGTTAAGCCGATCTTAAGCGCGGGCAAGGAATCGTCCTGGGCCATGGCCAGCGTGACGAGGAAGATTGAACGCCCAGGCCGAGCTTGATGAGTCGGTGCGCCGGCATGACATGTTCC
>JASHRZ010000299.1 GCA_030037055.1 Alphaproteobacteria bacterium | reverse complement strand
CCGAGGGTTGTCTTCACGTCGACCAGCACCTCGATGCGCATTCCCCCTCCTCTCAAGCCGTCGCCTCGGCGCTCGTGCGCGCTGGCCCGGCCTTGCATCGGCACGCCGAAGCAACAGTCAGTGATCACAATAAGCCCGCGCGAATATGTTCCTTGAGGAGAGCATTGACCGTGTTGGCCGCCTCCATCTGAACCATGTGACCAGTGCCGCCGATCACGTGGGTCCGGGCCTTGCCAGTCAGCGCGGCGGCGTGTTTCGCTGGAACGATTTCGTCGTCCTCTCCCCAAATGACCATTGTGGGGATATTGACGCGGCGCAGAGCGTCGCCCAGTTGCGCCTGCTGGCGCCCGCCCGCGAATAAAGACGACGACAGCTTCTTCAACGCTTCGTTAACCCCGTCCAGACGCTTGTACTTGAGGACATCGTCGACCAGTTGGCGGCTCACTAGATCCTTCCTGGCAAACAGGTGTTGGAGCACTGGCTTGAGCTCGCGGCGCGACCCTGCCGTAATGAAGGCATCGATATAGCCGGAATTGATTTCCGGGCCGAGCCCCGCCGATCCGATCAGCGCGAGCGATCTTACCCGACCCGGCGAATCGACCGCGGTCTGGATGGCGATCGCCCCGCCGAGCGAATGGCCGACGAGATGGGCATCAGCGATCCCCACCTCGTCCATGAACGCGATGAGCGCCTGCGCCAGCCCGCGCAGCGTCGGATCGGCGATATCCTTCGACGACTGGCCGTGACCAGGAAGGTCCAGGGCATAAACGCTCGCCCGCTCCGCGAGCGCGTCGATGTTGAACAGCCAGTTGTCGAGATCGCCGCCGAGGCCATGGATAAGCACGATCGCCGCGTCCCCTTCGCCGCGCTTGGCGTAACGCACCCTCCCGGAAGGCAGGTCGGCGACATGATACCGCGGCCCGGCCTCCTCCTCCTCTTCGGCGGCGGCGGGCGTGACGTAGCTCGCGACGTAAGCGTCGATCTCGGAGTCGCTGACGTCGTCATCAGCCAGCACCCCGAGCAGCGCCTTCACCGGGTAGACAGTCTGCGGTTCCCCGATGATCCGGCGCAGCGTTCCCTGATCACCCGCCTCGACGACGCTGGCGATCTTTTCGGTCTCGACTTCGAGCAGTTCGTCGCCGACCTTGACGTTGGCGCCGGGTTTCATCAGCCAGCCGGTGACCTTGCCCTCCGACATGGAGAGGCCCCATTTTGGCATGACGATCGGTCTGATGCGGTTCTCGGTCATCTCGGCCTCGGCGTCTTCTCACGAAGCCTTGCGCTGGGCGCCGGCCCCCTGCCCGCTCGCCAGGGTCCTGCGCACCGCCGCAGCGATGGCGCCACCGCTCGGAATGTAGAGATCCTCGAGCGCCGGCGAGAACGGCACAGGGGTGTGCGGCGCAGTGACCATCTGGGCGCCGGCCCTCAGCGCCCCGAACGCGTTCTGTCCGACATAGGCTGCGACATCAGTCGCGATCGAGCAGCGCGGATGGGCTTCGTCCACGACCACGAGGCGACCGGTATTCCCGACGCTCTCGATGACCGTGTCCCAATCGATCGGCGACAGCGTGCGCAAGTCGATCACTTCGGCCTCGACCTTCTCCTTGGCGAGCGCGTCCGCCGCCTCCAGCGCCTTGTGGACCATAAGGCCGTAGGCGACGATGGTCGCATCCTTGCCCTCACGCACCACGTTCGCCTCGCCGAACGGGATCGTGTAGGCCTCTGCCGGTACGTCGCTCTCGTGGGCGTAGAGGTTCTTGTGCTCGCAGAAGATGACGGGATCGTCGTCGCGGATCGACTGCGTCAACAATCCCTTCGCGTCGTAGGCGTTGGACGGACAGACGACCTTCAATCCGGGAATGTGCGTGAAGATCGGAGTGAGCATCTGCGAATGCTGAGCGGCCGCGCGGAAGCCGGCCCCGACCATGGTACGGATGACGACCGGCGTGTTCGCCTTGCCACCGAACATGTATTTGAACTTGGCGGCCTGGTTGAAGATCTCGTCGAAGCAGACGCCCATGAAGTCGATGAACATCAGTTCGGCGATCGGACGCATGCCGCAAGCAGCGGCCCCGATCGCCGCGCCCACATAGGCCGATTCCGACAGCGGCGTATCCATGAGCCGCTTGCCGTGCTTGGCGTAGAGGCCCTTGGTGACGCCGAGCACGCCGCCCCAGGCATCGGCCTCGCCGGGGCTGCCGGTGCCGCCGACGACGTCTTCTCCCATCAGGATGACGGTGGGATCCCGGCGCATTTCCAGATCGATCGCCTCGTTGATTGCGTCTTTCATGCTGATCTTACGTGCCATGATTTCCTCCCGCCTTCGATATGATCGGTGATCGCTGTCAGTAGGAGACGTAGACGTCGGTCAGGAGATCCTGCGCGGTGGGCAGCGGTGCCGCCTTCGCCGAGCGAACCGCATCCTCGATGAGATCGAGAACCTCGCGGTCGATCGCCGTGAATTCTTCGCGCTTGGCGACCCCCGCCTCGATGACCCGCTCGGCGAAACTCTTGATGCAGTCGCGATTGGCACGCAGGTTCTCGACCTCGCCCTTGGCGCGGTAGGATTGGGCATCGCCTTCGAAATGCCCGAAGAATCGAACCATTTCGCATTCGAGAAGCGCCGGGCCGGCGCCCTCGCGCGCGCGTCGGATGATTTCTCCGGCCGCTTCGTAGACCGCAAAGAAGTCGGTCCCGTCCACAGTGACGCCCGGGAGTCCGAAGCCGGAGGCGCGGTCGACATAGGAATCGCAGGCCACCGCCCATTCGACCGAGGTCGATTCCGCGTAGCCGTTGTTCTCGACGACGAAGATGACCGGCAGATTCCACACCGCCGCCAGATTGAGGCTTTCCAGGAACATGCCCTGGTTCGACGCGCCGTCGCCAACGAACGAGATCCCGACGCCGCCGTCGCCGCGGAACTTTGCCGCGAGCCCGGCGCCGCAGGCGAGCGGCGCGCCGGCACCGAGAATGCCGTTGGCTCCCATCATGCCCTTCGACAGATCGGCAATGTGCATCGAGCCGCCCTTGCCGCGGCAGGCGCCCGTCGCCTTGCCGTAGATCTCGGCCATCATCTCGCGAACGTCGACCCCCTTGGCGATGCAGTGGCCGTGGCCGCGGTGAGTCGAGGCGATGCGATCGTTATCCTTGAGATGCATCATGATGCCGGACGCGGAAGCTTCTTCGCCGGCATAGAGGTGCACGAAGCCGGGAATGTCGCCCTTGGCGAAGTCGACGTGCAGGCGCTCTTCGAACTCGCGGATCGTCCTCATCGTGCGATAAGCCTTGAGCAGGTCCTCCCGGCTCAGGGGAAACGGGTTGTCGGCCATGGTCCATCCTCCCTGGTTGATCATTCGGGGGCATCGAGCAGCGTTTTGACGCCGCGCAGGAGCCCTTCGCGAGCGGCGTAACGCATGGCGCCGCTCACGTTCACAGTGCGAAAAGCACGGTCCCTCAGCGTCAGGACCACGCTGTCCCGCTCCGCGAACGACAATTCGCGCTCGCCATCGAGCGCGATCGTTCCGGCGGGGACGCCGGGGACGATCGGCACGCCGTCCGACATGCGCCGCCAATCCTTGATCCCGACCGATGCGACGAGCCCGGGGCCGATCGGCGCCCGCAAGACGACGGGGCTCTGCGCTAGCGGCGCCATGCGGACCATGAGGCCGCCGCTCTCCGACCGTCCCACGGGCTCGAGCAGGCCAGCGATCGCCGACATGCCAATCACCGCGGGATCGGCGAAAGTGACGTAGAGCTCGCGGAAATTCTCGGTACGCCAGATCGCCCGCGCGCCCACATAGCCCTCGGTGACCAGCGCGACGTCGACGAGGGCGATATCGCGGACGGCGCCGTCGTTGATCGACACGTCGATGCGCTTGTTGTGGTCGAAGGCGACGTCAGCCGGGATCCGTCCGGTGATCGCGAGGCCGGCAGCGAGCCCGGCGATCGTCGGCTCGCCGTGGTTGGGAAACGCGTTGTTGGTGCCGGTCGAGATGCCCGCGATCGGGATCGCGCCGCAATGCGCGGCCACTGCGCGGTGGGTGCCGTCACCTCCGAGCACGACGATGGCGGCGACGCCGGCCCTGACCATGGCCCGGGTGGCCTGGTGAGTGTCGTCCACCGTCCCGCAGACGCGCATCGGCAGATAGTGCACGTTGGGGAATTGCGTCTCGCCGAGATTGCGCGCCCGCGCCAGTCCACGATCGATGTGGCGGCCGATGCCGCCATTCTCCGGCATCATCAGCACGTCGCCGATGCCGCACGCGCGCAGGCAGGCGAGCACGCGCAGAACGATGTTGGCGCGATCGGCGATTTGCAGACTCGACGCGTTGGCAATGACGCGGCGGATGTCGCGCGCCGACACCGGATTTGCGACGATGCCGACGAGCGGCGCCGCGCCCCGAGCCATGCGAACGAGACCTTCGATGTCGATCGCCATCTTCCTGGGATTCCCCGGACGACTCCCGATCTGGCGTGAATATTCGACCTTTTCCGGCCGCCCTGCAAGGCGGACACGAGTCGCAGACGGCAACCGGTACCTCGGGCGGCCCGAACGTTGGGCGAGGGTGCAGGGAACGG
>JASHRZ010000298.1 GCA_030037055.1 Alphaproteobacteria bacterium | reverse complement strand
GAGGCGGCGGATCATGCGCGCCGCTGGTGATGAGGATGTGATCGGCGCTGCAGGGCGACGCCGCGCCGGGTCATGTCTTGCGCAATCCATTCGCGCAGCGGCGGATAGCCCTCGCTGGTGGAATATTGCAGCGCTGCTGCGGCACGCCGGGGATCGCCGAGGATGCGGCCTTAGGCGGCGGCGATGGGCGTTGCGGGGAAAGGGCGCGGGATCGGGGATGCCGCCGGCGAATAAGATCAGCCCCGGCTCATCGATCAGCTTCAGCAGCTCGCGGATTCCCGAGGCCGCCATTCGCTGCGCCCGCTGGGCGTAATGCCTCTCCCGCTCGACCGTGATCCGCCCGTCAAAATGTATGTCAATAATCTTGACCTATTTGCCCCGGGGCAAGCGCGATTGCGGCGTCGGCGCGATTGCGGCGGCTGCATGCCGCCCGTATCATTCGCCGGCCGATGCCCGAACTCGTCATCTTTCCGACGCTGTTTGCCCTCGGCCTGCTGGTCGCCCGCGTCATCGCTTGAGCCCATGCGCCGTCTCCTGTCACTGCTGCTGCTCCAGCTCGTCGCCTGCCAGCCCCTGCCGCACCCTTTTGCCGAGGACGTGCCGCCGCCGCGGTCACCGGCGCTGAGCCCGCGCGACAGCGCCGGTATCGTTGTGGCAGCGATAACCGGCGCGCCGGAGCACGTCGCCGAGGTGCTCGCCGCCGCGCTGCGCGATGCCGAGATTCCCGCCAGCACCGCCGGCACCGGCAACAGGGGCAGCTTCCGGCTGATGGCAAGCGCTCGCGCCGCGCCCGCCGCCGGCGATCGCGCGAGCATCGCGCTCGACTGGGAGCTGCGCGCCGCCGACGGCAAGGTCCTCGGCCATGGGAGCGCCGCCGTCGAGGCGCCAGCCGAAGCCTGGCGCCGGGGCGATGAGGCCGTCGCCCACGCGATCGCCGACAAGGCCGCCCTCGCCATCGCCCGGCTGGTGCAGGACGACCCGCCTCGCGCGGCGGCGATAGCCGAGCCGCTGCTGGCGGTGCGCGCGGTGGTCGGCGCTCCCGGAGATGGCGGACCGGCGCTGACCCGTGCCATGGACTACGCGCTGCGCCGCGTTCACGTAGCGCTCGCCGAGAAGGCCGGGGACAAGGAGAGCTTTGTGCTCACCGGCAAGGTCGCGCTGTCGCCGGCCGAGGCCGGCCGGCAGCAAGTCACGGTGAGCTGGGCGCTGCTGCGCCCCGATGGCGGCGAGATCGGCCGTGTCGACCAGCAGAACGCCGTCCCCGCCGGCAGTCTCGACGGGCCCTGGGGGGACATCGCATTCGCCGTCGCCAGCGCCGCGGCCCCGGGCGTCGCGGCGCTGATCGAGAAGGCCAAGGCCGTCGCCGACGGCGCGTCCTAGCGCCTTGCTGGCGCAAAGGACGTTTACAGCCCCGGGGCCGCTTTGTTACAGTCCCGGCCGCTCGGCACAGGCGTCCTTTGACGGGCTCAAGACGGGCGTCCTTTCGTAGACCGGCGAAGATTGGCATGAAAATTCTTACCGGCAATAGCAATCGGCCGCTTGCCGAGGCGATTTCGGCCTATCTCGCGGCACCGCTCACCAATGCGAGCGTGCGCCGCTTCTCGGACATGGAGGTGTTCGTCGAGATCCACGAGAACGTCCGCGGCGAAGACGTCTTCATCATCCAGTCGACCTCCTTCCCGGCCAATGACAATCTCATGGAGCTGCTGGTCACGCTCGATGCCTTGAAGCGCGCCTCCGCCCGGCGTGCGACCGCCGTCATCCCCTATTACGGCTACGCCCGCCAGGACCGGAAATCGGGCGGGCGCACGCCGATCTCGGCAAAGCTCGTCGCCAACATGATCACCGCGGCCGGCGCCGACCGCGTGCTCACCCTTGATCTCCATGCCGGGCAGATCCAGGGCTTCTTCGATATCCCGACCGACAATCTCTATGCCGCCCCGGTCTTCGTGAAAGACATCAAGGAGCGCTATGACGGCGAGGACCTCGTCATGATCTCGCCCGATGTCGGCGGCGTGCTGCGCGCGCGTGCGGTGGCGCGGCGGCTCGATGCCGACCTCGCCATCGTCGACAAGCGGCGCGAGCGCGCCGGCGTCTCTGAGGTGATGAACATCATCGGCGATGTCGAGGGGCGCCGCTGCATCCTGGTCGACGACATCGTCGACAGCGCCGGCACGCTGTGCAACGCCGCCGAGGCTTTGATGGATCGCGGCGCCAGATCGGTCGCCGCCTACGTCTCGCACGGCGTCTTCTCCGGCGGAGCGGTGGCGCGCGTGACGGCCTCCCCGATGGAGGCTATGGTCACGACCGACAGCATTCTCGCGACCGAGGCGGTGCGCGTGGCGAAGAACATCCGCCAGCTCAGCATCGCACCGCTGATCGCCGAGGCGATCCGCCGCATCAGCGAGGAGCGCTCGGTCTCGAGCCTGTTCACGTGAGTTTCCGCCGCCGGCGTCCTTGGGCGCATGGCGACGGCGCGGCGCGCGGCACCCCTGGAGGCCGGCGTCGCAAGCGATGAAACCCGCGCGCGGGGCGCGGGTCCGCGAGGTAAACAAAGGAGTTTTCGATGGCCGACATCGTCACCATCCGCGCCGAGATGCGCGACCGGGCTGGAAAGGGGGCCGCCCGGGCCGCGCGCCGCTCGGGTCGGGTTCCCGGCGTCATCTACGGCGAGAAACAGCCGCCGATGCTGATCAGCGTCGATCCGCGCGAGCTGCAGACCGAGCTGCACAAGAAGGGGTTCTTCGCGCGCCTGGTCAATGTCGAGCTTGCCGGCACGGCCTATCGCGCGCTGCCGCGCGACGTGCAGCTCAACCCCGTCACCGACAAGCCCGAGCATGTGGATTTCATGCGGGTCGGCACCGACACCCGCATCACCGTCGCCGTGCCCGTGGTGTTCGAGAACCAGGAGAGGTCTCCCGGCATCCGCCGCGGCGGCATCCTCAACATCGTCCGCCACGAGATCGAGCTGGTCTGCCGGGTCGACAACATTCCCGAGCACATCACCGTCGACATCGACGGACTCGAGATCGGCGACAGCGTGCATATCAGCAGGGTGAGGCTGCCCCCGGGCACCAGGCCCACCATCGCGCGCGACTTTACCATCGCCTCGGTGGCAGCGCCGACCGCAGTGCGCGAGGAACAAGCTGCTGCTGCCGCCGCCGCGGCGGCGGCGGCGGCCGCGGCGGCGGAAGCGGAGGCGGC
>JASHRZ010000297.1 GCA_030037055.1 Alphaproteobacteria bacterium | reverse complement strand
GGAGCAACGCGGCGTTGACAGCGACGGTCGTATAGAGCCCGGCGCCGATGTCGCCGATCGACATGCCGATGCGCACCGGCGGCTGGCCGGGATGGCCGGTGATGCTCATGATCCCGCCGAGGCCCTGCACCACCATGTCGTAGGCGGGCTGACGCGCGTAAGGCCCGGTGTGGCCGAATCCCGAGGCCGAGGCGTAGATCAGCCGCGGATAGCGCGGGTGCAGGCTCTCCCAGCCATAGCCCAGCTTCTCCATCGTGCCGGGACGGAAATTCTCGACGAGGACATCGCCCTTGGCGAGCAGCGCCTCGAAAATGCCACGGTCATCCGCGCTTTTGAGGTCGAGCGCGATCGATTCCTTGCCGCGGTTGACCGAGGCGAAATAGGCCGATCGGCCCTTGACGAAGGGGCCGTATTCGCGCGCGTCGTCGCCCTTGCCGGGCGGCTCGACCTTGATGATGCGCGCGCCGAGCTCGGCCATGAGAAAGGTACAATAGGGTCCCGCAAGAATGCGCGAGAGGTCGATGACGGTGATGCCGGCGAGCGGCCCCGAAGCGGTCATTGCTGAAGAACCCTGCTGTGATCGGCGCCGGCTCTTAGCGCAGACGGGCCGGCGCGGCAATCGCCCGAAGCCTCATCGGCGCGGCGGCAAATCCATCTGATAGGTGATCCACATCGTGCGCATCGCGTGCCGGTCGTAGACGCCGCGCGCGCGATAGTTGTCGTCGCCGGTGAGCCAGCGGATGAGCGTCCACCCGCGCGCGCGCGCAAGATCCGCCATCGCCTCGATGAGCCGGTCGGCGACGCGCCGGCCGCGCAGCCGCGGTTCGACGAAGAGATCGTCGAGGAATCCGGCGGTGGTGCCGGTCAAGGGGCGTGGCATCGGGCGAAAATGAGCAAGTCCCACGACGCGGCCGTCGCCGGCGCGAGCAAGCAGCGCCTCAAGCTCATGCGCGGGATTGAGCAGCCAGCCCCACACCGTGCCGGCGATCGCGTCGTTCATCGGCATCTTGTAGAAGCGGGCGTAGCCTTCGTAGAGGAGGCGCCAATCGGTGTAATCGCGCGGCTCAGGCGGTCCGATGCTGATCTCTTCCATGGCGGGCTTGATCCCTCAGGCAGGCTGGGCGATGGTCCGCGAGCTAACACGGGATGGCGCCCATGTCCATGATCCCCCGCAGCCTTGCCTGTCTCGGGCCGCACGGCTTCCATCGCCTGGCCTATTGGGAATGGCCGGGCCCGAGAAGCGCGCGCACCGTGCTGTGCGTGCACGGTCTCACGCGCAACGGCCGCGATTTCGACGCGCTGGCCGCTTCGCTCTCGGCCGAGTACCGGGTCATCTGCCCCGATTTTCCCGGCCGCGGGCAGAGCGAATGGCTGAGCCATCCCGGCGATTATGGCTACCCGCTCTACCTCGCCGACATGGCGGCGCTGATCGCGCGGCTCGATGTCGACACGCTCGATTGGGTGGGAACCTCCATGGGCGGGCTCGTCGGCATGATGCTGGCGGGGCAGACGGGCACGCCGATCCGGCGGCTGGTGGTGAACGACATCGGCCCGCTCATCGCCAAGGAGGGGCTGGCGCGCATCGGCAGCTATGTCGGGCGCGACCCGAGCTTCGTCGACGCGGCCCAGCTTGAGGCGGCGCTGCGCGCAATCGCCGGCACCTTCGGCTCGCTGAGCGACGCGCAGTGGCGCCACCTCGCCACGGTCAGCACGCGGCGCAAGCCCGACGGCAGCCTGGGCTTCGCCTATGACCCGCGTATCGGCGACGCCTTCCGAGAGGCTCCCGCCGAGGACATCAATCTCTGGGCGCAGTGGGATGCGGTCGCCTGCCCGACCCTGCTGCTGCGCGGCGCGCAATCCGATGTGCTGCGCGCCGAGGACGCGCAGGCGATGACGCAGCGCGGCCCCAAGGCGCGGCTGGTCGAGTTCGCCGGCATCGGCCACGCGCCGGCGCTGATGGCCGACGACCAGATTGCGGCGGTGCGCGATTTCCTGCTTGGCTGAGAGAGAAGTCACCGGCTATCTCGCGCCCGAGGGCTTTGTCCGGGATCTCCTCGCCGAGCTTGGCTCCTCGGTGAGCGCGGTCCATGGGCGCCTGGTGCTGGCGGCGGGGCCGCCGCGCCCGGCCGCCTGGGTCGCCAATCTCTGGCACGCGCCGCAGCGCCTTGAGATCGCCTCGATCGCCGATGCCGCGCGCCAGCTCCGGGCGATCCAGCGCAATTGGGCCCTCTATGCCCACGGCCATCACCGCCGCGCCGCGCTCATCGCCGAGCGCCTGCCCAAGGTGTCGGCAAAGCCGCTCGCCTTCGGCGCGCCGGCGCCGGCGGCGCCGCTCGGCTCCTGGACGCTGCTCGATGCCGGAACGCTGCTCGCCAGCGCGCGCTGCTCCAGCCCCTTTCCCAATGGCGAGATCCGCTTCGTCGAGGACCGGACGGCGCCGCCGAGCCGCGCCTATCTCAAGCTCTGGGAGCTGTTCACGCTGCTCGGCGAGAAGCCCCGGCCGGGCGAGCTGTGCCTCGATCTCGGCAGCAGCCCCGGCGGCTGGAGCTGGGTGCTGCAGCGTCTGGGGGCGCGGGTCATCAGCGTCGACAAGGCGCCGCTCGACCCGCGCATCGCCGCATTGCCCGGAATCGAGCACCGGCGCGAGAGCGCCTTTGCGCTGGAGCCGCCGAGCATCGGGCGAATAGATTGGTTGTTCTCGGACGTTGTCTGTTATCCTCGCCGCCTGTTCGCGCTGGTGGAGCGCTGGCTGGCGGCCGGGACGTGCCGGCGCTTCGTCTGCACGATCAAGTTCCAGGGACCGACGGACCATGAGACCGCCCACCGTTTCGCCGCGATTCCCGGCTCGCGTCTCTTGCACCTCCACCACAACAAGCACGAGCTGACATGGATACGGTTGAGCTGAGCCGCGCCGTCTCGCGGCCCGCGCCGGACTTTCCACCCTTTGCAGTGCGGGCGCCGTGGTGGGGCGGCGATCTGCAAACGCTGCGCAGCTTCCTCATCCGCCGCTACGGCCGGCTCGAGCCCTATCCCGCCGAACGGCTCAGCCTGGCGACGGACGACGGCAGCGGCGATGTGCTGTCGGCGGTGCTGAACCGGCCGCTGCAAGAAAGGGCGGCGCGGCCGCTCGCGGTGCTGGTGCACGGGCTCACCGGCTGCGAGGAAAGCTCCTATCTGCTGAACACGGCCGCGCATCTGCTGAGCCTCGGCCATCCGGTGCTGCGGCTCAATCTGCGCGGCGCCGGGCCGTCGCGGCCGTCCTGCCGCTTCCAATACCATGCCGGGCGCAGCGAGGATTTCGCCGCGGTGCTGGCGGCGCTGCCGAAGGATCTCGCCGCCGCCGGCATCGTCGCCATCGGCTACTCGCTGGGCGGCAACATGCTGCTCAAATATCTCGGCGAGCGCGGCCGCGCCACGGCGGTTCGGGCCGCGGTCGCGGTCTCGGCGCCGCTCGATCTTGTCGAGGCCTCGCGCCGTCTGATGCGCCGGCGCAACCTGCTCTATCAGAACTACCTGCTGCGACATTTGAAGCGCGAGGCGCTGGCGCCCGGCGCCGAGCTCAGCGTCCGCGAACGCGCCGCCATCGCCGAGGCGCGCAGCATCTGGGCCTTCGACCACGACTTCAGCGCGCCGCGCAACGGCTTTGCCGGCGCCGAGGACTATTACGAGTGCAACGGCTCCAGGCGCTTTCTCGACGGCATCGGCATCCCAACCCTGCTGATCCACGCGCTCGACGACCCCTGGATCCCGCCTTCGGCCTATCTCGCCTATGACTGGCGGCGCAATCCGAGCTTGGTGCCGTTGCTGCCGCAGCAGGGCGGCCATGTCGGATTCCAGGGCAGCGACCACCGCGTCGCCTGGCACGACCGCTGCATCGAGCGGTTCCTGGCGGCGGTGTAGCACCCGAGCATTGCGATTCCATCGCGCCATCAACTTGGCCCTGTCCCCGGCGGCGAGAGGCGGGTGAGGTGGGCGGACGGCCGCAACGTCGCGCCTGAGAAATGTTTTAGAAACAGACGATTGATTGGCGTTTTAAAAGTGCGTCAGCCGGCTTTGAGCTGCCGGACGGCGTCGATGGCGGCGTAGGTCAGGATGCCGTCGGCGCCGGCGCGCTTAAAGCCCATCAGGCTCTCGAGCATGACCGAAGGATCGAGCCAGCCGCGCTCGACCGCGCCCATCAGCATCGAATACTCGCCGCTCACCTGATAGGCATAGGTCGGCACGCCAAAACGGTCCTTGACGCGGCGGATGATGTCGAGATAGGGCAGGCCCGGCTTCACCATCACCATATCGGCGCCCTCGGCGAGGTCGAGAGCGACTTCGCGCAGCGCCTCGTCGCTGTTGGCGGGGTCCATCTGGTAGGTACGCTTGTCGGCCTTGCCGAGCGAGGATTTGGAGCC
>JASHRZ010000296.1 GCA_030037055.1 Alphaproteobacteria bacterium | reverse complement strand
ACGACCGCCGTCTTGATAAGCTGATCGGCCGAAGGCGCGATGCCCGGCCCGACGGGAAAGCTATCGGCGGAATTTCGCTCGTGGACGAAGTCCCGGCATAGCAGCATGTTGAATGTCGACGGTCTCGAGATGCTGGCGAAGTGAGCGGATGGGTGACCGACGTGCGCTGCCCGCTCGGTGAAGGCGCGGAGCGGCGTCCGCTCGAAGGCGAGGTCGAACAACAGCAGCCTGGCTGATAAGAGGGGGCTGTAGCTTGCCCAAAAATGGGTCTGAGGCAGCGCCGGGCTGACGTTGAAATTAGTCTCGAGTTCGACGCCGAGGATCGTGCCCCGCGCCAACGTCGCTCGCGCCCCCTGCAAGATCTCGGGCTCGAAGCCTTCGCAGTCTATCTTGATGAAATCCGGTATTGGAACGGTGCCCTTGGCAACCAGCGTGTCGAGGCGGCTGATCGGGACGGTGCGACGCGATAGGATGTTTTGGACCCCAGGATCGAGCGCGTAGCGTGATTGATGGGCCTGGGGGTAAAGCGAACTGCTCTGGCTGACGCCTTGCACGTAGAGAGTTCGCTCGCCATCCTCGCCGCCGATCGCCTGCGCAAAGTAGCGGCGTCTCGGCCTGCCTTGTGCCGCGAGCGGGCGGATCGCCTCCTCCAATGCATCGAAGCCGTAGACGTCCAACTGGTCGCCAAGCGTTTCCCAGCGGGGATGAATGCCGCCTTGGACGCCAATATCGACGAGCACGAATGGGCTGTCGAGCACACGGGAGCGGACGACCCAGCGTGTGAAGCGCGGCGAAGGGTTGTAGAAGAGGTGCATCGATCGAGGTTGTCCGTCGGTGTCCGCCGTCGTTACCGAGGCGAGCGCTCCCGGATCATCCCGTCACCAGCGCTTGACGCGCGAGGCCGTTCAAGAGATCGTTGAGCAGTATGTCCGTCTCGATATTGCCAGGTTCGCGGGCTTGGCACAACCGCTTGAAATGCTGGTATTCCGCGACCCAGGTCGGGTCCGCTTGGACCAGCGTGACCGATTCCTCGCGCGGCCTGCCGCTCGGCAGTACGCGCGTGCGGCGGGTAAAAACCGAGGGCCCCCACTTGCACAGTGACTCAATATGAGCGCTGCCGTGTTCGCCATAGACATCGCAGGTGAAGTGGTTCCGCCAGGATAGCAGGGTGATCTCCATCTCCAGCACCGGCAGCCCCCGCGCGCCGAAGGTGATGTGGTCAAACGCCTGGTTCTCGAACCGGTCGGCGGACCAGACGGCGAAGGGCGCATCGAATTTGCCGAACCAGAATAGTGCCGTGTCGAGAAGATGCGAGCCGAGGTCCGGCAACACGCCGGCACCCTTGTCGCGCCAGGGTGAATTGCGTACGTCGCGGGCCGTGCCGTTGCCGTAAAACATGCGGCAGAGATAGATCTTACCGAGCTCGCCCGATGCGATCAGTTGCTGCATCCGGATGAAATGCGGCTCGAAGCGGTGATTGTAGGCGGTGTAGCAGACGGCGCCGTTCTTCTGGGCAATCTGCTCGAGCCGCCTGAGCTCGCCCGTATCGGCCGCGAGCAGCGGCTTCTCCACCAGTACATGCTTGCCATGGCCGAGGAGATAGGTGAGGAGCTCGATCTTGGCCTCGTCGGGTGTGCAGACGAGCGCCGCGTCGAACGAGGAGAGGGGGACGTCCTGCACCGATTTGTGATCGGTGCCGGGGATGACGGGATCGACCGTCGCCACCGCATCCTTGCCCGCGACCGCGCGGCGCTTCTTGCCCTGGATGCCGAGCCCGACGACGATGATGCGCATCTCAGTGGCCGTAATTGGCCCGCTTCTCGAGCCCTTCGATGCGGCGCACCACATCCTCGCGCGAGACCGGCAGGTTGCCCTCGATCTCGCACTCGATCGCCGCGGCGAGCGAGCCCAGGATCGTGGCCGCCACTTCCGATCCGTCCGCCACCATTGAGAGCGTGGCATAGGCCAAGAGCGCATCGCCCGCGCCGACCGCGTCCGCTACGCGCTCGACGAAGCTGTCGACCACGAAGAAGGAGCGGAGATCGTTGCCCTTGCCCGGTCGGCAGGTGAGAACGCCGCGATCGCCCAATTTCAGGATCACCATGCGGCAATTGGCCTGCTCGTGGAGCTGGGCCGCGAGCGGGCGCACGCCGGTGTCCTGATCGGCCATGGAGAAGCGCGCCTCGCGCTCGTTGGGCGTGATCAGGTCGAATCCCCTGAAATCGAGGATGTTGCCCCAGCGGCTCGCCACCTGGCTGTCGGCGACGCGGAAGGCGCCGCGCGGGATCGCCTCGATCAGGCTCGTGATGGTGCGGCGGTTGAAGATGCCGTGGCGGAAATCGCTGAACACCACCGCCTGGGCCGGGGTCGCGCGGATCTGGCTCGCGAACTCCTCGAGGATGTGGTCGGAGATCGAGCGGTTGTCGAGCGTGTCCACCTTCAAGAGCCGGTAGTCGCCACAGACGAAGGCGTTCTTGTTGGTGGTCGGCCGCGTCTTGTCGATGATCGGCTTGACCTCGACCCCCATCTTGGCGAGTCCATCGAGGACGAAATCCTTGAACGCGTCCTCGCCCAGCACGGTCGAGAAGGTGACGTCGGCGCCGGCGGCGGCGAGATGGGCGGCGACGATGGCGCTGCCGCCGATGAAATCCTGCCGGCTGTCGAAGCGCACGCTCGCCGTCGGCGTCTTCGTCATGCCGCCGATCATGGTGGTGTGGGTCAGGCTGTCGACGATGGTGTCACCGACGACATGGACCTTGATGCCCTTGAACCTGTCGAGGACCGCGCGCAACCGGCCGAAATCGATGCCTTCGGCATGCATCAGCATCAGGAGCTTGTCGATCGAGAGATCGGGCGGGCCCGATTCGATCAATGCCGAGGAGGAATAGACGATGTCGCCGGGCGTGAACAGGAGCTCGCCGCCATAGGTCTCGATCGTCTCTATCTCCTGCCGCGTCTTGGGATGGACGCCGCCCGCCTGGTACTCGTAGCCCTTGGCGAAGAAATCGGGCTGGATGCGGGCGATGTTGGCGATCGGCGTCGCCTCGGTGTCGATGACAACGTAATCGACCATCTCGAGTGCGGCGAGATTGAGCGCGCGCAGATCCTGCGGCACGAAGGGGCGGTACTGCGCCTTCTGGATATGGACGTCGGCGGTCAGGCTGGCGACCAGAATGTCGGCCTTGCTCTTGGCGTAGAGCAGGTGGCGGATATGGCCGGGATGCACCAGATCGAACACGCCATGGCACATGACCACGGTCTTGGCGCGCGGGCGCTTGCCCACCGCCTCGATCAGCTCGTCGACGGTCTTGATCTTGTGGCCGTATTTGCTGGACAGTTCGGTCATACCGGTTGCTTCGATCCCAGATAGTCGAACCAGGTGCGCGTCGCCTTGGCGATCGATTCCGGATCCCAGAGCGGCGCGTCGCGCCATTTGTCGATCTCGGCCATCATCCGCCGCACCCCCTCCTCGAAGGGTATCTCGGGCTTCCAGCCGAGCTCGCGGGTGATCTTGCCGATATCCGCCCAGGTGACGTCGGGCTCGCCCGGGCGCTTCGGAATATAGGTGACGGTCCCGCCGATCAGCTCGACCAGGCGATTGACCGATTGCGGATTGCCTGCGCCCAGATTCCAGATCTCGCCGGTGCGCTTCGTCTCCGCCGCCATCAGGAAGGCACGGGCGACGTCGCTCGCATAGAGGAAATCGCGCTTCTGCGTGCCGTCGCCCACGACGGTGAAGGGCTTGCCGGCGAGCTTCTGCTTGAAAAAGACGCCAAAGACCGCGCCATAGGCGCCCGTCGTCCGCACCCTGGTGCCATAGGCGTTGAAGATGCGGATCGAGTTCACCGGCAATCGGTAGACCTGGTGCCAGTGGAAGACCGCCTGCTCGCCCTGGTATTTGGAGAGCGCGTAGGGGTATTGCGGCGCGATCGGGTGGTCCTCGCGCGTCGGCGTGGCCGCGAGCCCGTAGCAGGAGGAGGAGGCGGCATAGACGAGCTTCTCCGCCTTGGCCGCGCGCGCCGCTTCGAGCACGCGCACCGTGCCTTGGATATTGGTGTCCATGTATTCGATCGGCCGCTCGATTGAGGGCACGATGTCGCCGATGCCGGCGAAATGGAACACGTAGCGCACGCCCTGGAACAGCGTCGAGCCCGGCTCGATGTCGCGGATGTCGGTCTTCTCAAAGGAAAGGTCGGTATTGCCCCGGTGGTGATCGAGATTGGCCTCGCGTCCGCCGATCAGGCTATCGATCACCCTTACCTTGAAGCCGCGCTTCAGGAGGCAATCCACCATGTGGCTGCCGATGAAGCCGGCGCCGCCGGTGACGATCGCGACCGGCTTCAGGGTGCTCATTTCGCGCCGATCCGCTTCATGGTGCGCACGTTGTAGTACCAGTCGTTGTCGAAGCTGTCTTCGAGCAGGTGATTGCGGAAGGCGCGGCTCAGATCGCGCACCGCTTCCTCGATCGTGCGCTTGGCGGTGAAGCCGAGCACGCGGCTGATCTTGTCGGAGTTGACGTGATAGGAGCGGTTGTCGTTGGAAGGCGTCGTGACGATCTCGATCGGGCCCTTTTCCGGCATCTCCTCCTGCACGATCTTCTGCACCATCTTGGCGATGCCAGCGATCGAGTGGTTCTCGAAGCCGATGTTGAAGACTTCGCCATGGATCTTCTCGTGCGGCGCGGTGAGCATCAGCTCATAGGCGTCGACCATATCTTCGATATGCAGGTTGGGCCGCATCTGCGTGCCGCCGAAGACGGTGATGGCGCCCTTGTTGACGGCGTGGTTCGTAAGGATGTTGACCGAGAGATCGAGCCGCGTGCGCGGGCTCCAGCCGCACACCGTGGCAGGCCGGATGGTGACGCAGGTGAAATCGTCGGCTTTGTGCTTCCACAGGAGCGGCTCGCACATGCCCTTGAACTTGTTGTAGAGGGTCAAGGGCACGAGCGGATGCTCCTCGGTCACCTCCGGCGAGTTGCTGACGCCATAGACGGAGCTCGAGGAGCAATAGACGAAGCGCTTTGCGCCCGCCTTCTTTGCCGCCACCACCATCGGCTCGAAGCAATCGTAGTTGATGGTCTTGGACAGATTCTCGTCGAGCTCGAAGCTCGCATCGTTGGAGATGCAGGCGAGGTGCAGCACCGCATCCTGGCCCTGGAAGGCGGCGGCGAGCTTCGGCGTGTCGCGGATGTCGCCCTTGATCACGCGCAGCTTGGAATGGTTCGGCAGGCGGCAGCCGAAGAACAGGCTGTCATAGACGGTGACCTCATAGCCCGAGGCCAGGAGGCGCGGCGTGAGGACATGGCCGACATAGCCGGCGCCGCCGGTGACGAGAACTTTCTTCATCGGTAAATCGCAGCTCCGCAAGATCAAAATCGGTCAGGCGACGCGCGCGCTGGCGCGGGCCGTCGCAATCGAATAGCCGGCGGCGGTGGCGTCGCGATAGAACATCTCCACCGTCTCGAGCGAATAGGCGTTGAGATCCTTGCCGACCAGAGAGAGCTTCGCCAGCACGTCGTTGGTGACGGTGATGATGTGGCAGCCGACTGCGTCGGCCTGGAAGATGTTAAGCAGCTCGCGCGGGCTCGCCCAGATCAGCTCGGCCTTGGGACGCGCGGCGAGGATCTTCACCGCCTCCGCCATGTGCGGCACGGGGTCGCGCCCGGTATCGGCGATGCGGCCGGCGAAGACGGAGACGATCGCCGGCGTCGCGGCGGCGAGTTTCGCCGTCACCGCGCGCACCTGGTCGAGCGTCATGACGGCGGTAACGTTGACCGCCACCCCCTCTTTAGAAAGCGTCTCGATCACCGCCCCGGTGAACTCTCTGCGCGTATTCACCACCGGGATCTTGACGTTGACGTTCTTGCCCCAGGACGCGATCGCGCGCCCCTGCTCGATCATCGCAGGGAGATCGTCGGCGAACACCTCGAAGGAGATCGGGCGGTCGGGAATGGCCGCCAGCACCTTGCGCGCGAAGGCCTCGTAGTCGCCGATGCCGGCCTTGCGCATCAACGTCGGGTTGGTGGTGAAGCCCTTGATCAGGGGGTTCGCGTACATGCGCAGGATTCCATCGAAATCTGCGCCATCGGCGAAGATCTTCACACGCAGGCGACTGATACTGTCCATGCCACCCCCTAAATCCACCCGCGATTGTATAACAGCCCGGCACCCGGCGTAGCAATAACCGGCACGGGCGCCTCTCACCCGACGCCCAGTATGAGTCGCGTCGCCTCTGAGAGTGAGAAGACGGTATAATCAGGGTCTTCCGGTGCCTCGCCGCAATATCCTAGATCTATGAAGATGGTGGTACAGCCGGCAGCGCGGCCGGCCGCGACATCGCTGCTGCGGTCGCCGATCATGAAGCTCTGGGCGCAGTCAATACCGAGTCGCGCCGCGGCGCGGCGCAACATGGCCGGTTTAGGCTTGCGGCAGTCGCAGCCGTCATCGCGCGTGTGGTAACAGCTTTCGATGGCATCGACCGGGAGCGCCGCGGTGAGGCGGCGGTGCATCGCGTCGACCACGCTCTGTTCGACGAGGCCGTGGCCGACATCGGGCTGGTTCGTGACGACCACGAGCAGGAACCCCGCCTGCTTAAGCTGCCAGCAGCACTCGGCGGCGTCCTCGTACAGGCGGAAATCCTCGAGCCGGCGCACCGCGAAGGACCGCCCATCACGGAACTCCGGCACGGCCAGAACGCCGTCGCGGTCGAGGAAGACCGCGCGCCTCCCGGTCACCACTTGGTCTTGCGCGCCTGCAACACCGGATGCGAGACCAGGCAGTGCCAGACTACGCCCTGCATGCCCTCGGAGAGCGGTGTGACGCGCTCCGGATTGACTGGTGGAATGACGACCACCACATCCCCGCGCTTAGCGGTGTGACCGGTGGCGCGGCCGACGATGCCAAACACCTTGGCGCCGCGCTCCTTGGCGAGATCGATGGCGCGGACCAGGTTGACGCTAATGTTGCGCTCGGCATCGCCGCCGCCGACCGAGAAGATCAGGAGCGCGTCCCTGCTGTTGAGCCGGCTTACCTCGAGCCAGCCGGCGAATACCGTGTCCCAGCCTTCATCATTGGTCCGCGCGGTGAGTTCGGAGACGTTGTCGATCGGCGAATAAGCCTCGATGCTGCAGAGCTTGCGGAAATCATTGACCGCGTGGCTGCAATTGCCGGCGCTGCCGCCGACACCGAGCAGGAAGAGCCGGCCGCTGCGCTCCCGTAGCTGCGCTAGCTCCTGTGCCATCCGCTCGATTGCTACAACGTCAATCCCAGCCGCAATTTGTTGAATTTCAGAGAAAAATTGGATTGCGTGCTGGGTCATGCCTTCCCTCGAGAAACGCCTAGAGCGTGTTTGCATGCGAATACTGCATTCCCCTCGGCCTTGCAACTGCAACGGCCGCCGCTAGCTTTGCCGGCGAAGCGGCTGATAGAACCGGCCAAGAAGGAAACCCAGGGGGAGCAGCGTCGCAAGCGCCGCGAGATAGATGATGCAAGCCGCTCCAAGTATGGACCGTCGCAAGAGGCCCGCCCAGGGCGACTCGCCGGAAATGGCGAGCAAGCGACGTTCGTCGGACCGCGGTTCGGGCGTGTCGCGCAATAGAGCGGTGAAATCGATCAGTCCTGACGGGTTGTAGCCGAAGCGATGGCCGTTGCGGCACCTCGCCGCGGCGCGCTCGAGCGTAAGCTCAGCATGGCATAATGCGCAAATGGGACACGGGCCACCGTCCATCGAAGTGGGCGAAGAGCCAGGCTTGCGCAAGCGGTACTTCACGCGGTCGCACAACAGCAGGTTGATGATTGGTACGACGCGCAGCGGCTCCAGGAGGCGCGCCCCACACAGCATCCAGCTCACTGGGGCCACGTAGGTCAAGAATTCGAGTGCTGCGCCATCGAATATCCGCCGCTCGACGATGAAACCGGTGCGCTCGAATTGGCGCCGCCAGAACGAAGGCGGTCGTACATGATCCTCGCCTACCGGCGCGCCGCGCCGGCCAAAGAGCCGCGCGACGCGCTGGCGCAGATGCTCGACCCAAAGGCTGGCGCCGTTCGGCGTTGCCATCACGCAGATGCCGCCAGGCTTGAGCACGCGGTGGAGTTCGGCCAGTACGATCGCGGGATCCTCAACGTGCTCGATCACCTCATGCGAACCGATATAATCAAACACGGCATCGGCGAACGGCAACGTCTCCAGTGCCGATTGGTAAAAGCGGGGCCCGTCGGCGGCGCTGTCGGCTACCGCTCGCGCGAGCAGCACGGAGGAGATGTCCACCCCATAGAGCCGCAATCCCGGGACTTGGCGCCAGAGGTTCCGCGTCTCGATTCCCGTGCCGCAGCCGGCATCCAAAAATGTGCCGTACGCCTTGTCGGCGAAGGCAAAAAGGCTGTAGAAATCATCTCGGATGAGATCGGCGAGCCCGCACTGCCAGAGCATCTGCAAATTCGCTCGGTGCCGATCCTGCGCACGACTATCGCGGTGCAATGCCTCGCTGGCAGCGCGATAGCCCTGGCTTTTCCTGATGCGGTTCTCGTCTGGCACCGGCTCTCCATTGTGCTTCCCGGTAATAGGTCATACACCGCTTATAGCATCCCGAGCGACGGAATGTATAATTCTCAATTAACAAGAGAACGCCCAATATGGTCGATATCTTTGTAGGCTTGGCCGGGATGACCCATCTCGGCATCAACTCCGCGGCCGCTGTTGCTGCTCGGGGCTTCGCCGTCCTTGGCTATGACGCCGATGTCGCGCTCATTGAGCAGCTGCGCGCCCTTCGATTGCCCGTCGCCGAGCCAGGGCTCCGTGAGTTGCTTGATGAGCATGTCGGTCGGATCCATTTCAGCGCCGACGCAGCGGTGCTGCGTCGATGCGACATCGTGTACATCGCCGCGGACGTCCCAACGGACGACGACGCAAAGAGTGATCTCGCACCGATCCGTGCCTTGATCGGTCAAGTGGCGGCCAATTTGCGCGAGGACGCACTGCTGGTCATCCTGAGCCAGGTCCCGCCGGGATTCACTCGCATGCTCAGCATTGTGCCGCCCGAGCGGCTGCTCTATCAGGTGGAGACGCTGATCTTCGGACGCGCAGTCGAGCGGGCGCTTCACCCGGAACGCGTAATAGTCGGCTGCGCTGATCCGAGCAAGCCCTTGCCGCTGCGCTATCGCGCCCTGCTCGAGGCTTTCGGCTGCCCCATCCTGGTGATGCGCTACGAGAGCGCCGAGCTCGCCAAAATCAGCATCAATTTCTGCCTGGTCGCGTCAATCAGCGTCGCCAATACCCTTGCGGAAGTGAGCGAGGTGATTGGCGCCGATTGGTTCGACATCGTGCCGGCGCTGCGGCTCGACCGTCGCATCGGTCAACATGCGTATCTCAATCCCGGGCTGGGCATCGCTGGCGGCAATCTCGAGCGCGACCTCCGCACCGTACTTGGCCTTGCCGACGGCAAAAGCATTGATGTCAGCATAGTCAAGGCCTGGATGGCAAATTCGGCTCACCGCAAGGATTGGTGCTGGCATGTGCTGAACGAGCGGTTGCTGGCGCGGCGGCCGATGGCACGCATCGCCGTGCTGGGGCTCGCCTACAAGGAAAACACCCACTCGACGAAGAACTCACCCGCCCTGGCGCTCCTCGCACATCTCGCTGACAAGGACGTATGCGTTCATGATCCCGTTATTCCGGCATCGGTAGTGCCCTTCGCCAAGGGATGTGCAGATCCCATGAGCTGCGCCGAAGGCGCCGATGCCGTGGTCATTGCGACGCCCTGGCCGCAATATCGTGCTGTCGCTATCGCCGATCTGGCGCAGGTTATGAGGGGACGGCTGCTGATCGACCCATTTCGCCTGCTGGATGGACATAAGGCAGTGATCGCGGGTTTCGAATATCATGCGTTGGGCATGCCCGCCCTTGGGCGCCGGTAACAAGAGATCGCGTGTCGATGCTGAGACATTTATCGCCCCACCCGATGGCGCCCAAACGTGTCGTGGTCATGGGTGCCCGCGGATTTGTCGGCGACGCTATCGCGACGCGCTTGGAGAAGGACGGCGTGACGGTGTTGCGGTTGACCCGCCGAGATATCGATCTCCTCGAGCCAGAGGCGTCAGAGCGGCTTGCGGCGCTGCTACGTCCTGACGATGTGTTCCTCGCGGTATCCGCCTTGGCGCCATGCAAGACCGTCGACATGCTGCGCGACAACATCACCATTGCTCTGGCGATGGTGAAGGGCGCTGCGCGTGTCCGGCTGGCACAGGTGGTGAATATCAGCTCCGATGCCATTTACGCCGATTCGACCGAACTGCTGACCGAGCGATCAGTGACCGCCCCGGACACCCTTCACGGCGTCATGCATTTGGCGCGCGAGGTGATGTTCAAAAGTGAGATCAAGAGCCCCCTGGCCATGCTGCGGCCCACATTGATTTATGGCGCCGGCGATCCGCACAACAGTTATGGACCGAACCGCTTTCGCCGACTGGCCACAAAGGGAGAGCCGATCGTCCTCTTCGGCGGGGGCGAGGAGCGCCGCGATCACGTGCTGATCGACGACGTCGCCGAGCTTGCGACGCGGGTGATTTACTGTCGCTCCGTCGGCGCATTGAACATAGCGACTGGCATTGCCACGAGCTTCCGCGACATTGCCGAGGCGGTGGCGAAGCTCAGCGGACGTGCCGTCTCAATTGAGGAGACGCCGCGGGCGGGTCCGATGCCCCACGGTGGCTATAGGTGCTTCGACCCCGGTGCCTGCCGCCTCGCCTTCCCGGACTTCTTGTTTGTCCCCTTGGCGGAGGGCTTGGCGAGGGCGCAACGCGACGAGGTACTGCGGCCGACCGGGCGCAGGGTGCAGTGAAGCGAAAATGGCCGACCTCACCGACCTGAAGACACATTATCGGTTTGGCGAGAACTGGCAGCGCTTCGCCGAGGGCGTGAGTGAGGCCCAAATCGGCTTCGCTGTCGGCGCGCTGGCAAAGTTGGTCGGGGACGATCTCGCCGGCCAATCCTTCCTCGAGATCGGGTGCGGCTCGGGCATTCACGTGCTCGCTGCTCTGCGGCTGGGAGCGGCGTCGGTCCTCGCGGTCGACATTGATCCGCAGGCCGCGGAGACGGCGCACTTCGTGCTGAGCTGTTATGCGCCGGGGAAGTCCTGGACCGTGCAGACACGCAGCGTATTCGATATCGCGCCTGGCTCGGCGCAATACGACATCGTCTATTCCTGGGGCGTCCTGCATCATACTGGTGCCATGTGGCGGGCGATTGAACGGAGTGCATCGCTTGTCCGACCCGAGGGCCGATTGGTCATCGCGATCTACCGCAAGACGCCGATGTGCCGGTTCTGGCGCCTGGAAAAACGCCTCTATTCCCGAGGGCCAGATTGGTTCAAGGCACTTGCCGAATTCACCCTCTCCGCCTTGCTCGTCCTCGGCCTCACCCTGACGGGGCGGAACCCCGCGCGCTATATTCGGAACTACCCTCGTGCCCGAGGCATGAACTTCTTGACGGACGTGCGTGATTGGCTTGGTGGCTATCCGTATGAATCCGCGTCGGCGACCGAGGTATGCTCTGCCCTGGAGTTGCTCGGTTTCGCCTGCGAGAGCCTCTTCCCCTGTTCGACCCGGATTGGATTGCTCGGGGTTGGCTGTGACGAATACGTGTTCCGCCGGCGGGGGGTAGTGTGCCACGGGACGAGTCCAGGAGACGAAATGTGATTGAATATGCACTTGGGGCTAGCGGGAAATCATGGAATGGAAATCACTCGACAGTGCCATCGCTTTCATCCTTGACCTTGGGCTGGTCATGATCTTGACCGCCATGATCGCGTTATACGTCAATTGAGGACACCTGGCTGTTAGGCAAGTTTCCTGAACGTGCGAGCATCGTTGCCATCGCCCGGCGTCCATATACATCGACGCGTGACCCATTGCGGTACCCTGCTGACACGTATTGAGCTTAGTGGTAGAAATTCTGTCATAGCCTCCCGCGTAGAGTCCGCCCGAGAACAACCGGCGCCCAGATCGCGTGGTGGCACATCGGACACGGAGGCCGGAAGAAAATGATGCTGGTCGTTATGCCACGCATTCCGCTCGCGCGACCTAGCCAGCGTGTGAAGCCTTTTCTTATTGCGCTTCTTGAGGCCGCGATCGAGATCAGGCGAGAGCAGATGGCGCATTTCGATACTGACAAATCGGAGCGCCGCGGCTAAAGCGCGTCGCCGCCTCGCGCCACAGGTTCCAGCATTCACCCGATCCTTCGGGGAAGCACCCCGATATGAGCTCGACTGGAATTGAAGCCACAACCGCGTTGGGAGCACATGTAAGCTTCAGCGCGGCAGCTCGTCGGCGGGGTCGTCGCGAGCTTGGACGTCGGTTCCTGGGTCAGGCCGCCTTGCGGCGGTCCGTTAGCCGCTCGGTAAACGAAACGTTCTCTGGGTCGATAGGGGCGGGGCGACCGCCTGATCCGCCTGTCGAGCAACACGAGCCGAGCGGTGTGGTCGACGACCACAGATGCAAGGTGCAAACGCGCGACGATGGACCTACAGGACGAAATCCTGCTGCAGGAGACGCCGTTCGACTGCCCTGGAGCGCGATACAATGATCGGCCAGTTGACTCGCCGACTTCACGCTATTCGCACCATTGGGGTGACACCTGAAGGCCGTTGCTTAACACCGAAATTGTTTCATGCGTCATTGACGTAATAAGCCGGACTGAAACAGCGCAGGAGCGATATGAATTGCCCGAAAAATCCAACATCGATGTGGCGACGGTAGCGAGCTTTGGCGATGAGTGGTCGCGCTACGACCAATCAAAGCTCAGCGAGGATGAGCTCGCTCG
>JASHRZ010000295.1 GCA_030037055.1 Alphaproteobacteria bacterium | reverse complement strand
CAGAACCCATCGTGCGGATTTCCCGCAATGGGCTCCCCAGAGTGCGTTTGCCAGGCGGACGCGGTCAGACCGTCGGGTGAAGCGACCGTTTCGGCGGCAGCGGGAGCTTGAACCACGTGCGGCTGGACAGGTAGCTCCAGTGGAGCCGACTGTCGTGGCTGTGTTTTGGCGTGCAATGTTGCAAGAAGCTGCGGTGCCACGAGCGCGGGCGCGCGGATTCTTCTTTAGTCGAAGGGAGAGCGGCGATGCCGATGAGATTGCGGCGCCGCCGGCCTTGACCCGAATGACCCCCAACCTTGTGATCGGCTGACACCAGGCGGCTGACGCACCTAGCCGGCTGGCTTCCATCCTTCGATGATCGCCGAGGCAACGTAATTTTCAACACCGCGGCCGGGAGCCCAGGCCGCGATAAGATCGCGGCTCTCGGGCATCGCCGTCACGCGGATGCCGGTGAACCCGGCTTCTGCAAGCCACGCCACGATCTTCTGTGCCGGCGCCGCGCCAACGACGCACCCGCAAATCAAGGTGCGATCGGCGGCGAGCTCGGGCGACAGCGGTGCGGTATTCACTACGTCAGAGATTGCCAGACGCCCGCCCGGCTTGAGGACGCGGAAGGCCTCGCGGAAGACTTGCGCCTTGTCCGGAACGAGATTGATGACGCAATTCGACAGGACCACATCTGCCGTATTGTCGGCGATCGGCAAATGCTCGATTTCTCCGAGGCGAAACTCCACGTTGCCGGCCCCGATCTTGGCTGCGTTCTGGCGCGCCTTGGCGAGCATTTCATGCGTCATGTCGACACCGATGACCCGACCTTTCGGGCCGACTTGCCTTGCCGCCAGAAGGCAATCGAAGCCAGCGCCGCTGCCGAGGTCGACGACCACTTCGCCGGGCTTCATCGCTGCGATGGCCTGCGGATTCCCGCAGCCCAAACCAAGATTTGCGCCGTCTGGAACGGCGGCAAGTTCCTCGGCCGAATAGCCCATCTGCCGGGACTGCCTGTCGAGCGTCGATGCGGACGAGCTGTCGCAGCAGGACGGCGCGCAGCTGCCCAAAGACGTGCCGGCTGCGAGGCCGCCGTACCGTGCACGAACCATTTCTTTAACTTGGGCGGTATCCATGGATTTGTCCTTTCACGGGTTCAGCTAAGCCGCATGTCCTTCCCGGCGGAGAAGGGGCAGTGCCAGCAGGACGCCGACAAGCTGCGCCAGAATGAATCCCAGTGCGTCGACCGGGCGGATGCCGGCGAAGGTCTCCGTGAGACTGCGGGCGATCGTCACCGCCGGATTTGCAAAAGAGGTCGAGGCCGTGAACCAGTAAGCCCCGGTGATGTAAGCGGCGACGGCGAAAGCGGTAACTGATGCGGCACGCGTACGGCAGCCCCAGATGGTCACGAGGAGTCCGAAGGTTGCGATTGTCTCCGCAACCCATTGACCCAGGCCCGTACGGACATGCGTCGAAATCTGCATCACCGGCAACTCGAACATCACATGCGCGAGCCAGACGCCCACAATCGCCCCGGCGATCTGGGCCGTGATGTAGGCCGGGACCACGCGCCAGCGCAGGCCGCCCGTCAACGCGGCGGCGAGCGTGACGGCCGGGTTCATGTAGGCGCCGGAGCGCGGGCCAAAGGCGAGTATCAGCGCTACGAGGGCGCTACCGGTGGCGATCGCATTGGCCAATAGAGCGAGGCCAAGATTTCCGCCGCACAACCGCTCGGCCATGATCCCGGAACCGACGACGGCGATAAGCAACATGGCCGTCGCGGTGCACTCCACTGCCGCGGCTTCTGTCGGCGAGTGCGCCAATGCGCCCACCTGCGGCACCGGTGCCGCGCGCGTAATGAGTTCAGTGGTCACGACGCCTGCCCTTCGGCCACGTCGTCGCGCAGGCGACCAATGGCTTCGACGCGCCTCGTTACGGTCATGCGGTCAAGCTTCTCGATCGGCAGGCTCGTAAAGATTTTGATCCGCCGCTCGAGCGCGCGAAATGCCTCCCGAAAAGCGAGCTTGCGCGTGGCTTCGGAACCTTCGACAGCAGCGGGATCGGGTACGCCCCAATGCGCGGTCACCGGCTGACCAGGCCAGATCGGGCAGACTTCGCCGGCAGCCTGATCGCAGACGGTGAAAACGAAATCCATGACCGGCGCGTCCGGGCTAGCGAATTCGTTCCACGATTTCGAGCGCAGGCCTTGGATGGGCAACTCCAATTCCGTCAGCAGTTGCCGCGCAAGCGGGTTAACTTCGCCCTTTGGGAAGCTGCCGGCACTGAAGCCTTTGAACCGCCCCTTGCCCCAATGATTGATGAGGCTCTCGGCGAGAATGCTGCGAGCGGAGTTGCCGGTGCATAGAAACAGCGCGTTGTACATCTTGGCCCGCATCAGGCGCTTCTCCTCCGCGATCGTGCCGTCACCGTGGCTTCGGGTTGGCAGGCCGGTGTGCAGACAGCCGCGTCGCGCCCGCAGCAGTTCTCGGTAAGAAAGCCGAGTAGGCTATTCATCACATTGAAGTTGGCGGCGTAAATGAGCTGACGGCTCAGCCGCCGCTGGGTGACCAGCCCGACGCGGTGAAGATGCTGAACATGGAAGGACAGCGACGAAGGCGGTATTCCAAGCCGCTCCGCTATGACGCCGGCGGAAAGACCCTCCGGCCCGCGCCCCACCAGCATCCGAAAGATCGCAAGGCGCGTGTCATGCGCGAGCGCCGCAAGGGCCTGCACGGCCTGGCCGTTGTTCATCACTCACTCCGACACTTCGACTATTGTAGAAATATGCTATGTCGAGGGCGCTGTCAACGACATTTTGAGGAAAATCGAATCAAGGCCTAGTTGTCGGTGACCAGGCTGTGCGTGAGTGGTGCCCAAAGGGCCGCCCCGCTGACTTTGCTCGAGAGGCGACCAGTCGTGGCACGAAGCTGCAGTGCCGGCCGTCGGCCTCGGTCCGCAGTTCGGGATTGAGCGGCCGTGCCACATGCGCCCTCGCATGAGTGCCCTTAGCATATGGCGGCTTGGCATCCCGGTTCAGCCCCACCGATTTGAGGACACCGTCGAGACAGTCGCTGCGTGTACCTGCCTGAGCCTCGTTGAACGATGCACCACCGCGCTACGATCGATCGGCGGTCCTGCTGACCAATGAAACAACGTCGCCACCTTCAATGACGATGAAGCAGGCTCGCTAATCGCGACAGGTAACCGCAGGCCCCGTCTTCCGGCACGAGGCCTTTCCCCTCTCGCCTGCCCCGTGAGCCTTGGCGGCGGAGGGTGGCAGGTTTAGCATTATCCCCGAGCCGATCCTCGGCGGGAGTACGCCGGCGGGGCACACAAGAATTTTTGTCGATCGTGTACAACCATGACGTACTCTGCTCCCCGCTTCCGCTCCCCGGCTGCCGTCCCCTTCGCTTGCCAAACCTCCGGGGCTGCCGCATCCTTGATGCAAACCAAGAGCCCGACGGCCCCTCGCGCCACTGCCCGGAGGAAATCCACATGCGCCGCCTGACAACGCCTCTCGCGCTTGCCGCACTCGCTCTTGTCGCCGGCGCCGCGGCCGCGCCAGCGCAGGAGAAGAAGCCGATCGTCATCGGCATCACCGCGCCGATTCAGCTCCAGGTCGGGCGCGACACCGTCGACGCGGCGCAGCTCGCCATCGACGAGGTCAACGCCAAGGGCGGCGTGCTCGCGCGCAAGCTCGCCATGGTCGTCGCCGACGAGACCATGGACCCGCAGCAAGGCGTGTCGGCGGTCAAGAAGCTCACCGCCGACGATCATGTCGACGTGCTGATCGGCGGCTACAACAGCGGCGTTACCCTGGCGCAGGAGCCACACATCGCCGAGGCCAAGACAATCTATCTCGGCATCGGCGCCGCCTCGCCCTCGATCACCGATTTCGTCAAGAAGAACTACAACCGCTTCAAATACGTCTTCCGCGTCAACCCGATCAACGCCCCGCGCCAGGCTCAGCAGCTCGCCGGCTTCGTGACCGGCAAGGTCAAGGGCGATCTCGGCTTCGGCGCCGTCGCCATCGTCGGCGAGAACGCCAAATGGGTGCAGGATCTAGCGCCGGTGCTCAAGGCAGGCGTCGAGACGGGCGGCGTCAAGGTGGCGATGCTCGAGCTGTTCGACCCCGACATGTCTGATTTCTCGCCGCTCCTCAGCAAGGTCAAGGACAGTGGCGCGCAATACCTCGTCGTCATCCTCTCGCACGCCAATTCCGACGTCTTCGTCAAGCAGTGGTACGACGCCAAATTCCCGATGCCGATCGGCGGTATCGACGTGAAGGGGCAGGATCCCGACTTCTTCGCCCGCATCGGCGGCAAGGCGATCAGCGAGACGGTGAGCCTCGGCCTCTTGGCGGAGCCGCTGACGCCGAAGACCATGCCGTTCTGGAACGCCTTCAGCGCCAAGTACAACCGGCCGCCGGTCTATACCGCGCCCGGCGCCTATGATGCGCTCTACATCTATGCCGAGGCGGTGGAGCGCGCCAGGACCACCGATCCCGAGAAGGTCGTCCCCGAGCTGGAGAAGACCAGGTATCTCGGGACCCAGGGCACCTACGTCTTCGACGACCAGCACGACGTGCAGCCGGGGCCCGGCCTCATCAACTTCCTCTATGTGCAATGGCAGGAGAACGGCAAGCGGGTCATCGTCTGGCCGAAGGAGCTCGCCAACGGCAAGATGATCCTGCCGCCCTGGATCAGCCAGAGGGCCGACGCCGCCAAGTGAGAGCCTGTTTCGGACATGGGACGGGTCTGCGAC
>JASHRZ010000021.1 GCA_030037055.1 Alphaproteobacteria bacterium | reverse complement strand
CGCTCGCAGATGCGGCCGTGCGGCGCGGGCGATCGGCGATGAACCGGGCGCAAACGCGTCCTCTAGCGGTGCCGTTGAGAGGGTCGTCTCTCCTCGATCGCCCGGCGCCATATCGCCTGATGCAGGCCTGCGGACCGCAATGATCAAGACCGTCCAGGGCGAGACGCTCGCCGTCGCAATCGGCGACGCGATGCGATCCGACGGCGTCATCCACGTGGTCGACACGGTGACGCTGCCGCGCTGATGGCACCTTCGCGAAGGGCCGGGGATGGACGCCCATCTCCGGCCTCGCCGCGTGGCCGCGTCGGCGGGTAGGATGCAAGTGTCGCTCCAATGATTTGCGCGGGGAAGGGCGGTAGGACATGCTTACGGTACATCACCTGGGGGTTTCCCAGTCCGAACGCATCGTATGGCTATGCGAGGAACTGGAGCTCGACTACGAGTTGAAGCGCTACGAGCGCCGAGCAGACAATCGCCTCGCGCCGGACGAGTACAAGGCGCTGCACCCGATGGGCATCGCCCCGGTGATCACCGAAGGCGACCTGGTGCTGGGCGAGAGCGGCGCGATCTGCGACTACATCTGCGCGCGCCACGGCGGCGGACGGCTCACGCCCCGGCCCGACGATCCCGGCTTCGCCGAGCACCTGTTCTGGTTCCACTGGTCGAACGGAACCTTCATGACCACGCTAATGATGCAACTGGTGCTGTCTAGGGGCGGCGAGGGCAATCCGGCCGCGGCTTTCGTCGAAGATCGCAGCCGGCGCGGTTGGGCGATGGTGGAGGACAGGCTCGACACGGCGCCGTTCTTTGGCGGCGCCGACCTCACCACCGCCGACATCATGATGGTTTACTGCCTGACGACCAGCCGGGCGTTTCGCGGGACCTCGATCGACGGCTATCCGAACCTGAGGGCTTACCTCCAGCGCATCGGCCGGCGGCCCGCCTACCAGCGAGCCATGGCCAAGGCCGAGCCCGGAATGACGCCGATGCTCGCCTGATCGGGAGCGGAAGGGCGACGGCCGCTTGTCGACCGCCGAAAATCGAAGGCCAAAATCGCGGAAACCGCGCGCAGTCGGAGCTCGAGGTTAGCCGGCGTGCACTTGCTTGAAAAGGTCGAGCCTCGACACCCGCGGCCGCCGAAAGGTGTTCTCGCGCCTCTTCGCCGCTCCGCGCTTCAAAGATAAGGTCGATGTTCATGCGCCTAAGGATGGCGCAGATCAGCTTCGGCATTTTTTCGTCGTCGTCGACGACCAGAATGCTCAATTCCCCCGGGATTCTTCCCGTCCATAGGCCGCTCACCCCATCCCGAGCCGCCACCATAGCTCGCTGGCAGCTCGTACTCGTCATGGGAGCCGACGGGTCGTGGGCAGCGCTCCAACCGTGACACTGTCACACAAAAATCATCGGGCTCACGGGGCAGCCTGCACTTTCTGCTTACCTTCTTAGCATCAACGAGGGAGGACCACCATGAAGATGCTGCTCGCCATCACCCTGCTGTTTGAGTTTGCATCCTTCACCGCCGCGCATGCCGAGTGGGAAATCCTCGACACGGGTTCAGCGGTCTATGCGGGTGCTGCGACCCCGCCCGCAACAGAGACGGCCAAGTCAACCGCACCGGCGACGACTGCTTCTAGCGCGACCAAAGAGGTTGCCAAGAACGGCAGCACGTCGAACTAGCCGCTCCAAGCGCCTTCGATTTTCGCTCTTCGCAGATGCGGAGGCGGTTCTCCAACCGGGAGGACTCGATCATGCGCTCGTTGCACACGACCTTGGCGCTTCTCGTTTTGACCACGATCGGTGGCTGCGCCGGCAGCCCAAGCTGCCACCCCATGGCGGCCGCCTGCTGCAGCGGTTCTTCGAGCCGATCGCCACTTTCATCGAGGCGAAGGCCGGGGACGCGCAGCTCGCGCCGTTCGTGACGCCGCTCGCCAGGGCGTTCGACGCGCTCAAGAGCGCCACGGCGCAGATCGCCTGCGTCGCCAAGGTGGACCCGGAGGAGGCGGGGGCCGCGGCGTCCGACTATTTGCACCTCTTCGGCCTGATGGCGCTCGCCTTCATGTGGGCGCGCAGCGCCGCCCTGGCACTGCCGAAGCTGCGAGAAGGCGCAGATCCCGACGGCTTCTACAAGGCGAAGCTCGGGACCGCCCGCTTCTTCATGGAGCGCCTGCTGCCCCAGACCGCCGGGCTGCACGCAGCGATCATGGCCGGTGGCCGGAGCATGATGGAGTTCAATGACGCGGCGCTGTGAGCAGGCCGGGGGCAGACGCCACAGTCGTCGGCTCTCTTTGGCGCCCGAGGTGTGCACGGGGTCGCCGGCAGAATTGCCGCCCCCGCGCGAATGGAGCTGCATCGCCCGTGCGAAACGTCCGACAATGAAGAACCGGACTTATGGTCGAATGCGACTTGCATCGAGCTCGACGATGATTTTGTCATCGCTGGGCCGGTCGATTTCTGATTGACCCGCGCACAGCGGCCCAAGCGCTTCTCATCTGCTTTGGCAGGACCGTGCCAAGACCGGACGTTCCCGATCACTGGACCCACAAGATCCACTCAGATCGGGAGCCGTACCGGTCCGCCCCTTTCGATCGCACGCTTGTACGCGGGGCGCTGCTCGAGCCGCGACATCCAGGCTTCCAGGGACGCATACGGTTCGTGCAGCTTGCCCATGCGGGCCATTTCGACGACGTAGGACATCTGGATATCCGCGCCGGTGAAGCCCTCTGCCATGAGGTAGCCGTTCCTAGCAACTTCCGCGTCAAGGTATTTCAGGATCTTGGCAATGTCCGGCGTGATGAACCCCTTCAGACCATCGGAGAGTCCGCCGGTGAACATACCGAGAAGGTGGACAAGCAGAGGGAACATGGCTGATCCCTCCGCGAAGTGCAGTAGTTCGATATACCGCGCCCAGGAAGACCCTCCCGGCGCCGGCGCGAGCTTGCCGCGGCCATAGGTCAAGATGAGGTACTCGATGATGGCGCCGGACTCCGCGAGCGTCAGGGGGCCGTCTTCGATCACCGGGGCCTTGCCGAGCGGATGGACTCGCTCGAGCGTCTGTGGCGAGCGGAAGGTGTTGGGATCCCGCGTGTGCTGCACAATCTCGTAGGGCTCGCTCAACTCTTCCATCAACCAGATGACTCGGGTCGAGCGCGAGTAGTTGAGATGATGGATCTTGATCATGGTTTCCTCCCCTGAAGCAGATTGAGTATTGACGATGAACGACCGGCGCCTTGGTGGTGCGGCGGTCTGTCAGCGGCAAGCCGGCAAACGCACCCACCGTCACGCGGCCTCGATCTCCTTTGCCACGCCCGCCGACTCGATGAAGCGTCGAAGCCGATCCCGAAGGTCGAAAAGCTCGTCAAGCGGCACATTCAGGAAGCAGTAGAATTCGCCCAACATCTGCTGCGTTCGTTTCCGCAGCGACTCGCCCTTAGCGGTCAGCGCGACCGCAACCCGGCGTTCATCGCCAGGCTGCCGGCGGCGCGCGAGAAGGCCCTTGCTTTCCATCCGCTTCAGCATCGGCGACAACGTTCCGAAATCCATTGTCAGCGCGGAAGCAAGATCGCCCACGCCCAGGGAACCGCGCTCCCACAGGGTGACCATGACCAGGTACTGCGGATACGTCACGCCGAGCTTTTTCAGGAATGGCGTGAATATCCGGGTCATGTGGTTGCTCGCCGAGTAGAGGGCGAAGCACAGATGGCTATCGAGCCCCGGCATCTCGCCGAGTGGGACAGGTCGTCCGGACGTCGCCTTCGGATGCCGACGATTCATTCTCATATCCGATAAAATCGCTTACCATTTAATCTTGTACGAGCTACATGTCAATCCTCGCGGTGGTTCGCTACTCGCGCCAGTTGATCGCCAACTAGGGGCGGACGGCTCTTTGCGGTTTGATCGCCCTCGCGCGAATGACCGCTCGGCATCCGTTGCGGGTGATCCTCCCTAATGTGGAATGGCCGCTTTGGGT
>JASHRZ010000294.1 GCA_030037055.1 Alphaproteobacteria bacterium | reverse complement strand
GGCGCAACCGGCGTCGGCCGAAAATGCCTTACCCGTCCGGGTGCGCCAGGCGCTGGAGGAACGCGGTCTTCTCGTCGGCCGTGCGCTGGATGTGGGCGATCTGCGCCGGCGTCAGATGGCGGTACTTGCCGATGAGCTTCAGATAGTCCGCGACCGGCCGCGGCTTGTCCACCCGACGGGTGAGGCGCAGGCCCTTGTCGGGCTCGAACTCCCAGAGGGCGACGAAGTTCGACTGTACCTGCATGCGGCAGGCTTCGGTGATCTGCTCGGCGGGGATGCGCCAGCCGGTAGGGCAGGGCGCATAGACGTGCAGATACGCCATCCCCGTCTTCGCCACCGCGATGGCGCGGTGCAGCTTGGCGTAATAATCCTCGAGAAAGCCGGTAGAGGCGGTGGCCACGTAGGAGCAATTGTGCATCATCATGATCAGGGGCAGGTTCTTGGCCTCGGTCGCCTTGCCGCCCAAGGCATCGCCCACCGGCGTGGTCGAGGTCCAGGAGCCATAGGTGGTGACGCCCGAGGCCTGCATGCCGGTGTTCATGTAACCCTCGTTGTCGATGCACACGAACAGCATGGGGTCGTTGCGCTCGGCCGCGCCGGAGAGCGATTGGAAACCCGCATCGGACGCGCCGCCGTCGCCGGCGAGCGCCAGCATGGTCACGTCGCGGCCGAGGCGGTTGTACTGCCGCTTGATGCCGGCGAGCATGGCGGCGGTGTTGGTGAGAAGCGGGTGAAAGACCGGCACCTTGCAGCCGGTGACGCCGTTGTAGCCGACCGCCCCCATGCCGGGAACGCAGCCCGGCGGCGCGGCCAGCACGGTCTCGGGCCCGACCTTGCGCAGCGTGTGACGCATCAGCAGCTCGGTGTTGCAGCCTTGGCAGGCGGAGAGGCCGCGGGCAAAGAGGTCCTCGAGCTCGGCATAGGCGTTGAAGATGCGGGCGGTCGTCCGGTATTCCAGCGCCTCCTCCGGGCAAGCGCGCACGCAGGCGGGATCGCCGCCGCAGCTATCGCATTTGCTGACATGGCCGATCGCCGCCTCGTAGACGATGCCGCCATAGCCGCAGCCCACGGTGCAGAGCAGGCAGTTGACGCATTTCCCACCGTCCCAGGCGACGATACCGGTCGCCTCGTCCTTGGAAAGCGCGGCGGAGGGACAAACCATGACGCATTTCGGGTCGCCGCATTGCCGGCAGAGCGCCAGCGCATAGGCGTGGCCCGCCGTGTCCGGCAGGATGCGGATGCGCGACTGGACGGGATCGCGCGTGCCCGACTTGGCTTCCGCGCAGGCGGTCATGCATTCGCCGCAGCCGTCGCAGCGCTCGGCATGGAACTGGATGGTCTCGAAGCTCTTGCCCATGGCGCGCTCCTATCGCCAGATCCGCGACATGAGGAGCCGCCCCGTCTCCCGCGGCCGGGCGAGGAAGGCGGCCTTCAGCGGCGCAAGGTCGATGCGGCGAAGGATGAGCTGCCACATGATTCCGGGATCGACGAATTCGTTGACCGTGGCGATGCCGACAAGGCGGCCCTCCTTCAGAACGATGCGCCGATAGGTCGCCCTGTCCTCATCCACGATCTCATCGACTTCGAGGTCCGGATTCCCGTGGTTCGCCGTGCTCATGCCGACCGAAATCGCATGCCGGTCGAAGAAGCTGTAGGTGTTGAGCGGCACCGCGCCCGAAAACGGCTTGGCGCCGCGATCTTCCGCCATGTCGGCGCCGGCCACGCCGCCCTGCTGCACCGCGCTCGGAAGGATGCCGCTGACGAGCCTCCCGCCCCAGAATCCCGGCCCCTGCGCCACGTCGCCCGCGGCCCAGAGGTTCGCGACGTTCGTGCGCATCCGGTCATCGACCAGGATGCCGCGGTCGGTCGCCACCCCCGAGCCATCGAGATGGGCGAGTGCGGGTTTGACGCCGGTGCAGATCAGCAGGAGATCGGCGGCGAGCGTCGACCCGTCGTCGAGCGTGACCGTGCAGCCTCGGCCTTGGCGCGCGACCGCGGCCAAAGTGCGCCCCATGCGCATGCGGACGCCGTTGGCCGCGAAGGTTTGCTCGATGATCGACGAGGCCGCGGCGCTGAAATAGCCGGAGAGCGCATGCGGCTCTTTTTCGATCACGCTGACGCCGACGCCGGACTTGGTCAGGTTCTCGGCCGCATGCATGCCGACGAGGCCTGCGCCGAGCACCACCGCCGATTCCGCGCGGCCGATCGCGTCGCGCAGCCTCACGGCGTCGTCGAGCGTACGCAGCACATGGAACGGAACCTCGTCGAGCCCTGCCACCGGAGGCACATCCGGTGCGGCGCCGGTGGCGAGCAGCAGCCGCTCATACTGCCAATCCGCGCCCGTGTCGGTGCGAACCGACGCGGCTTGCGTGTCCACGGCCACCACCGCGGCGCCGCGCACCAGCGCCACGCGGTGCTTCGCGAAATAGGTCTCATCGCGCAGGAAGATATTGTCCGGTCGGGAACGGCCCGAGACCACGTAGGGCAGGATGGTGGGCGAGTAAGGCAGGTGGGAGTCCCGGGTCAGCATGGTGAGCGTGCCGGTCGCATCATGCAGGCGAATGGCCGCCGCCGCCTCGAGCCCGGCATGGCTCGCGCCGACGATGAGATACTTGCTGCGCGGCATGAATCCTCCCTCAATCCTGCTCGTTGAGCCACACCGGCGCCTCGGGCGGGTCGCCCGACAGCGCCTTGGCGGTAAGCTCGATGGCGCGCGCGAAATGCTTTTCAGTGATGTCCGCGCCCGACAATCCGCCGATGAAGCTCACGGCGGGAATTGAGCCCCCGACATGGTAGAGCGCACTCAAGATCTCCTGATAGACCGGCCCGCAATTCCATCCGAAGCTGACGGCGCGATCGACCACGCCCACCGCCTTAACCTTCTTGAGCGCCGCGACCACGGAAGCGAGCGGGAACGGCCGAAACGTCTTGATCTTGATGAGGCCCACGGCCTCGCCCCACTCGCGCGCGGCGTCCACCGTGTCCTTGGCCGCGCCGGTCATGCTGCCGATGGTGACGAGGGCGCAGGTGGCGTCGTCCAGCCGGTACTCTTCGACCAGCGGCGCGTGGCGCCGGCCGAAGCGCTCGGCCCATTCGGCGTGGACCTCCTCGATCACGCGCAGGGCGTTCTGCATGCCGCGGCACTGGCCCTTGCGGTAGCGGACGAAAATCCCCGGACCGGCACCGCCGGCATTACCGGTCAGCGGGTCCACCCCCATGGGCCGCGACGGATCGAGCGCCACGTGCCAGTTGACGTCGGGCGGGCCGAGAAACTCGTCGACCTCGGCCTGGAGGGGGATTTCGATGCGGGTGACGCCATAGGAGAGATAGTTGCCGTCATGGCAGACATTGACCGGCAGCATCACCTCGCGGTGCTCGGCGATCTTGTAGGCCATGACCAGGGTGTCGAGGATCTCCTGGCCGGTCTCGCAATACATCTGGATCCAGCCCGCCTCGCGCACGACCATCGCATCCTGCTGTCCGCCCCATACGGTTTGCGGGCTCAGGAGGTCCCGGGTCACGAGCGAGGCGACCATGGGAAGGCGCAATCCGGGGGTGCGGACATAGGGCTCGAACATGTAGGCGAGCCCGGGGCCGCAGGTGGCGGTGAAGGTGCGCGCCCCGGCAAGCGTTGCGCCCTGCAGAGCGGAAAGCACCGAATGCTCGCCCTCGACGTTCATCAGCTCCGCCCGCAAGCTTCCATCCGCGATCATTTGCGACAGATGCTCGACCAGCGAGGATTGCGGCGTGATGGGATAGACGGCGACCACATCGGGCCTTGCCAGGCTCGCGCCGATGGCCGCCGCCTCGTTGCCTTCGCAGACGATGACCCGGGACGCATTCGAGAGCGCGCTCATCGGCCGGCCTCCTCGATCATGGCGATGGCGCGGTGCGGGCATTCCGCGGCGCAGACGCCGCATCCCTTGCAGGCCCGGAGGTCGATGTCGAACCAGCGCGGCATTTCGACCACGCACTGGACCGGGCAATAAGCCCAGCACACCGCGCATTTGACGCAGCGCTCGCGATCGACCACCGGCCGCATGCTGCGCCAGTCGCCCGGCAGCATCGGGCTCAGCACGGTGGCGATGGGCGCCAGGTCGTTGGGGATCGACGCGGCGTCGAACAGGTTACGCGACTGCCGTTGCATGCGCCACCTTCACGTCCATGTCGAAGATTTGCGTCTCGGCGAAGCCGCGTTCCATCGCCTGCATGTTCTCGCGCAGCCCGGCGTCGCGGAACGCGGCCGAATGAAGCGCATTCTGCAGCGAAGCAAGCGACACGGCCCCGGTGGTGCGGGCGAAGGCGCCGAGCATGACCGAGTTGGTGATCGGCTTGCGGAAGATCGCCAGCGCGATCCCGACGGCATCGCAGAGGCCCACCCGGCCGAGCGCCGCGGGCAGGCCGAGCGCCGCGAGCTTCTCCTTGGTCGCCAGCACCAGGGTCCCGCCCGGCTTCATCCCGGCGAAGATGTCGACGGCATGGCGGACCGTGGGGTCGATGCACAGCACGCAATCGGGGCTGTAGATGTTGGTCATCGTCCGGATCGGCCGGTCGGAGAAGCGCAGGAAGGCAGCGACCGGCGCGCCCCGCCGCTCGAAGCCGAAGGAGGGGATGCCGACCGCGTGCCTGCCCTCCTCGACCAGCGCCTGGGCCAGGAGGGTGGCCGCCACCACCGCGCCCTGGCCGCCGCGCCCGTGAATGCGGATCTCGTACATGGGAGAGCTGCCTGCCTGGGTTGCCGCTCGTCGTGACAGTCTGCCCGGAACGGCAGGCGCCGCCTTGACCCAGGTCAACGC
>JASHRZ010000293.1 GCA_030037055.1 Alphaproteobacteria bacterium | reverse complement strand
ATAGCTGCGGGTAATGGCGTTCTCCACCTGTCCGAAAGGCTCGAGCGCTTTGGGGAGATCCTCGGGCGCGATGCCGATGCCGGTATCCACGACCTCGATGGCAACGCCGGCAGGAATATGCCAGGCGTGAACCGTCACCCTCCCTCCCGAGGGCGTGAACTTGATGGCGTTCGAGATCAGATTGATGAGCACCTGGTGCAGCCGAGTACTGTCCGCCGCGATCGATGGCAGTCCCGCTTCCGGCTCGCAGCAGAGAAGAACGCCCTTCTCCGCCGCCCTGTTCGCCAACAGCTTCACCGCCTCGTGGACGCTGACGGCGGGATCGACGGCCTCGAGCAGCAGCTCGGTCTTCCCCGACTGCAGCTTCGCAAGGTCGAGAATGTCGTTGATGATCTTGAGAAGGTGGCGGCCGCTCTTGACGATCAGGGCGCCGTATTCCCGGTAGCGCGGCGGCATCGGTCCGAATGCTTCCCGGTCGATCAACTCGGAGAATCCGATCACGGCGTTCAAAGGGGTGCGCAACTCATGGCTCATTGTGGCAAGGAAAGCGCTCTTGGCTCGGTCCGCCGCCTCGGCGCGCTCTCTTGCGACACGTTCCGCTTCGGCGGCGCGCTCGCGGGCATCGGCTTCCCGGGCCAGCTTCGCGGTGCCCAGCGCCACGAGCAGCGTCAGCATTGCCATGAACAGGGCATCTGCCGACGCGTAAGTGCGGAAGAACGGCTGTAACCACACCGACGGCGTGGTGACGACGATCTTCAGCGGCAGCCCCGAAACCGGCTGCACGAGGGATACGAAGTCCGGGTTGAGGCGCAGAAACCGGCCGACGTCCATGTCGATGAGGGCGTGACTGTCCTCCGGTGCCACCACGGCGGCCAGGACCGCGCCGTCTTCGCGCGCGAGCGCCGCCATGCCGGCGTCGGCGTTCTGCCCATAGAAGCTCATGAAATAGGAAGGGTCGGCCAGCGCCGCGACGACGCCGCGAAGATCGCCGTCGCTGTTCAGGATGGGTCTGCTCAGCACGAAATAAGGACGGCCGTCCACCTTGGACAAGGAGGGCGAATCGATATAGAGGCCGACGCCGCGCCATTTCTTCTGCTCGGCGAACGCGGAGTAGCTCGCGTAGTTAAACGACTGTGCCGGGTAATGGCGCGAATCCTGGATCATCACGCCCGTCAGATCGACGATCGTGATCGCCTTCACCTGGGGGAGACGGGCCGCGGTCTGATGCAGAAGCATATGCAAGGGCACCGATCGCGGCCCGAAATCGGGGTCGGCCGCTTCTTTGGAGGCGATCTCTTCGAGCGCGAGATCGATGCCTCCGATCGAGCGGCTGGCATGCTCGGCCAGCAGGGTCGCGCGCGCCGACATGGCATCCGCCGCGATCGTGTTCGTGGACTGCACCAGCTTGGCGATGAAGACGGCGTTCGCCCCGTGGAGCACGATAAGGATCAGCACGCTGTAGACCATCAGCCTGCGCGAGAACGGCATCTTCAGAAATTGTGAGACTGCGCGACGCATGTCGATGCTGTCCGCTCGGATTCCGAGCCGAAATATTTGACTTTTAAGCTTATCCCGCAGAAGGCTAAGAAAAAGTTGTCGACCCGCGCCAAAGCCGATCCGCGCCGAAAATCCCGTGGATTGGCCGCGCCGGCCGACGAAAGAGGGTATCGAAGCCTGCTCGGCCTTTGACCCAAATCCGCCTGAGAGAAGGGTGGCCTCCGCCACGCCGCGTCCGACGGTGAGGTGGCCGCCGGTACCACGATCGCGCGCCGGCGACGCCGTGTTGATGCAGATCAAGGTTCGCGGCGTGAGGCGCTGCTAGAAGCGCACCTGGAAAGTGGCAGCATGTCTGAAACCCTTGTCGTGGTGCCTCTGCCGGAGCCGCGTAGCGACAGCGGCACCTCCATCGAGCAGGCGCTAGAGTCCCGGCGCTCGATCCGGGAATTCGCACCGGGGCCGCTGACGCTTGCGTTGATGTCGCAGCTGCTGTGGGCCGCGCAGGGCGAGACCGGCGCAGGCGGGGCCAGAACAGCGCCTTCGGCGGGCGCGCTGCACCCCCTGCGGCTCTATCTCGTCTCGGGCGACGTCACCGGGCTTGAGCCGGGCGTCTATCGCTATGATCCGCGACGCCATGCGCTCCACAAGACCGCCGACGGCGACCGGCGCGCGGAGATGAGCATCGCCGCATTGCAGCAGGAATGCGTCGGTGCCGCCGCGGCGATCGTCGTCATTGCGGCCGATGACCGGCACACCGTGGCGAGGTACGGGCGGAGGGCGCAGCGATACATCGACATCGAGGTAGGACACGCCGCGCAGAACCTGCACTTGCAGGCCGTGGCCTTGAATCTCGGCTCCGTCGATGTCGGGGCCTTCGACGATGCGGAAATCGCGAGTGCGCTGGGCTTGCCCGAAGCCGAGCGCCCGTTGCTGCTTCTCCCGGTCGGGAGGAAGCGAAAACCCTAGCGTGATCAGGACCCGCGCCGCCGGCACGGAGCCGCGGCCGGTTGCAGGAGGAGCCTATGGCGCAACTCGAGCGCTGCTGGCGGATAAGCGACCCGCCGCGACCCCCGGAAGGCTGAGAGACGGCGGTGGTCTCCTTCGTGGAGCCGAGCCTCGTAAACGATGCATTCGGCGATCCCGGCCTTTACGTCGATTTCCGCTTTGGCCGGCGTGCCCTGCTGTTTGATCTCGGGGAGCTGCAGGCAGTCCCGCCGCGCAAGCTGCTGCGGGTCAGCCATGCCTTCGTCTCGCATGCGCATCTCGATCACTTCAACGGCTTCGATCGGTTGCTGCGCCTTTGTCTTGGTCGTGAACAGACCCTGCGCCTGGTCGGGCCGCCCGGCTTCATCGACCGGGTGGAGCACAAGCTCGGGGCCTATACCTGGAATCTCGTCGCCGAGAACGAGACGGATTTCGTGATTGCCGTTGCCGAGTTCGACGGCCGGACGCTGTCCGAAGCCGCCGAATTTCACAGCCGCGATGCCTTCCTTCGGCGCACCGTGGCGCCGCCGGACCTGCCGGCCGGCATTCTGATCGACGAAGAGGATTTCCAGATCCGCAGCACGATGCTCGACCACGGCATCGCCAGCCTCGCCTTCGCTTTCGCGGAAAAAGTGAGGGTCAACGTGTGGAAAG
>JASHRZ010000292.1 GCA_030037055.1 Alphaproteobacteria bacterium | reverse complement strand
GGCGCGTTCAGGCCGCGCAGCAGGGCGTTGTGATGCAGCAGCAGCTGGTCCAGCTTCTCGCTGAGGCCGGCGGGATCGGCGAGATCGCACAAGCGGATGGCGCGCCTTCCAACCTTGTCCTCATAGGCCGGGCCGATGCCGCGGCCGGTGGTGCCGATCTTCTTGTCGCCGCGCGCCAACTCGCGGGCACGGTCGATCTCGGCATGCGAGGGCAGGATGAGCGCGGCATTCTCGGCGATCTTGAGGTTCTCGGGGGTGACGGCGACGCCTTTCTCGCGAATCGCCTCGATCTCGCGCAGCAGCGCCCAGGGATCGACGACGACGCCGTTGCCGATGATCGACAGCTTGTCCGGCCGCACCACCCCCGAGGGCAGCAGGCTCAGCCGGTACTCGACATTGCCGATGACCAGCGTGTGGCCGGCATTGTGGCCGCCCTGGAAGCGTACCACCACATCGGCGCGCTGCGACAGCCAGTCGACGATCTTGCCTTTGCCCTCATCGCCCCATTGGGCGCCGATCACCGCGACGTTTGCCATGGTCGAGCCGTCTCCCAGCTGCGCGGACTGCGCTCAGCCCAGCGCGATGATCGCCTCGCCATCGAGCCAATGGCTGCAATTGAGCCGCTTCGCCTCGGCGGCGGCATCCGGCACCGCCGCCAGCCCCGCCACGGTCGCCCAGCCTTCGCCGCGCCGGCGGGCCGCCGCCGCGCCATCGCCGCCGAAGGGCACGTAGAGCCGCGGCCGCGGCTTCTGCGCCGGCAGCGCGCGCAGCACCGTATCGGTATAGAGCGTGAAGCCGGTTGCAGGCTCGCCATCGCCGTTGCCGGTGCGGTAACGCCCGCCACGGCCGAGCTCGCCGCGTACGCCGCGGGCGAAGAGGGTGAAGGTCACGCCGGTATGATACTCGAAGCCGCGATTCTCGACGGGATCGACGGTGAGCGCGAGGTCGGGCGCGGCGCGCTGCACCGCCGTCGCCACCGCCGAAAGGCGCGCGCGCTCGGCCGCGGCAGCCGGCGGCAGATCGAGCGCCTCCAGGCTCGCCAGCGCCTGTTTGGCTGCGCCGGCGCCGGCGAGCATTTTGCCGAGCGGGAAAGCGGCGCGTCCGCCCACTGCGGCCACCGCCGCGGCGTCCTTGTGATCGAGCGCCGCGCGCAGTGCCTCGATCGCGCCGGCGCCAAGCCCGAGCGCGGCGCAGACCGCCGGCACCAGAGTGGGCAAGGTGAGATCGACCGAAAGCCCCTCGACGCCGCTTTCCGCCAGCGCGGCCGCGGCGAGCGTCACCGCCTCAACATCGGCGGCGATCTCCTCGCTGCCGATGAGCTCGGCGCCGACCTGTCCCACCTGCCGCTCGGGACGGATCTGGCCGCCGCGCACGCGCAGGACCTGGCCCGCATAGCACAGCCTGAGCGGCCGCGGCGCCTTGCTGAGCCGCGTGGTGGCGATGCGCGCCACTTGCGGCGTCATGTCGGCACGCAGCCCGATCATGCGCTGCGAGATCGGGTCCATCAGCCGGAAGGTTTCCTGCGCCATTGCGGCGCCGGCGCCCGCCAGCAGGTTCTCCTCGAACTCCGCCAGGGGCGGCTTCACCCGCTCGTAGCCGTGGCTCGCCAGCACCGCCATCTGGCGCGCCACCACCTCCGCCTCGATGGCGGCATCGGGCGGCAGCAGATCGCGCAGGCCCTGCGGCAGCAGTGCCGGGTGGAGCGGCTCGTTCATGCCGCCGAAATAGCGGTTTTACCGCGGAGCGGCAAACGCAAAAGGGCATGTCCGCGGCCCGCCGGGAAAGCGGATGCCGCACGTGGCCACGCTGCAGGAGCCCCCGAGCTCCCTTCGAGACGCCCGCTTCGCGGGCTTCTCAGGACGAGGAAATGGCGAGAAGGGCATCGACCGATGCCTGGTTCGATCTCCCCTCATCTCGAGCAGCGGTCCGCAGGACCGCGTCTCGAAGGACGCACCACGCCGCCGCAGCGGATACTCGCGCTAAAACTTGAGCGCCCGCGCCTGCACCACGTTGGGCAGCGCGCGCACGCATTCCAGCACGTCGTCCGACAGCTCCTCGTCGACCTGCACCAGGCAGATCGCATCCTCGCCGGGCGCGGCGCGGCCGAGATGCAGCGTGGCGATGTTGATCCCCGCCTCGCCCATGGTGCGGCCGAGATTGCCGATGAAGCCGGGCTTGTCCTTGTTGCGCACGAACAGCATGTGCGCGCCGAGCTCGGCCTCCATGGCGATGCCCTCGACCTCGACAATGCGCGGTTTGTCGCCGAACAGGGTGCCGGCGAGGCTGCGCTTGTGGCGCTCGGAGGCGACGCTGACGCGGATCAGCGTCTGGTAGTTGGACAGCGCCGGCACGCGCGTCTCGCTCACGCGAATATCGCGATCGCGGCAGATTACCGGCGCGTTCACCATGTTCACCGTGTCGAGCTGCGGCGCCAGGATGGCGGTGAGGATGACGGCGGTAAGCGGCTTGACGTTAAGCTCGGCCGCGTGGCCTTCAAAGACGATCTCGACTGCCTTCAGCTCGTAGGTGGTGAGCTGGCCGGCGAAGCCGCCGAGCTGCTCGGCGAGCCGGATATAGGGCTTGAGCCGCACCGCCTCCTCGGCCGAGAGCGACGGCATGTTGAGCGCGTTCGTGACCGCGCCGGTGGTAAGATAGTCCGACATCTGCTCGGCGATCTGGAGCGCGACGTTCTCCTGCGCCTCGGTGGTGGCGGCGCCGAGATGCGGCGTCGCCACGACGTCGTCGCGACCGAAGAACGGACTCTCCCGGGCGGGCTCGACCGGAAACACGTCGATCGCCGCGCCGGCGACATGGCCGGCATCGAGCGCCGCCTTGAGATCCTCCTCGACGATAAGCCCGCCGCGCGCGCAATTGATGATGCGCACGCCCTTCTTGGTTAGCGCCAGCGTCTTGGCGTCGATCAGGCCGCGCGTGGCCTCGGTCAAGGGGGTGTGCAGCGTGATGAAATCGGCGCGCGCCAGCAGCTCGTTCAGCTCGACCTTCTCGACCCCCAGCGCCACCGCGCGCTCGGCCGAGAGGAAGGGATCATAGGCTAGCACCTTCATCTTGAGGCCGATGGCGCGGTCGGCGACGATCGAGCCGATATTGCCGCAACCGATGATCCCCAGCACCTTGCCGGTGAGCTCGACCCCCATGAAGCGCGACTTCTCCCATTTGCCTGCCTGGGTCGAGCGGTCGGCCGCCGGAATCTGGCGCGCCAGCGCGAACATCAGCGCGATGGCATGCTCGGCGGTGGTGATGGAATTGCCGAAGGGCGTGTTCA
>JASHRZ010000291.1 GCA_030037055.1 Alphaproteobacteria bacterium | reverse complement strand
TTTCCGGAGCTGTGGGATCTGCGCACGGCGTTGTGAGCTGCGTCGACGCCCTGCGTCCTTCGAGACGCGCCGTGCGGGCGCTCCTCAGAGCGTGTGAAAGAATGACCAGTGGCCGAAACAAGAGCTCTAGAGATCCAGCGTGCGTCCTCCGACAGCCGCCCTTCGAACGGCAGCTCAGTCCACATGTCCAGGGTCACGTGCCAGATGGTGGCGCCATCGATGGTGCCGTTGCGTGCACGGCAATTGACGGCGATCTGGGTACCGGATGCGACGCAGGAGGCGATGCGCGCGCGGAGTGCGACGCATGGGGACTTGAACCGCTGCCGCCAGCGCATCGGCGGCTTTCTGCTGCGCCAGGACATTGGCTATGCGGCAGGCAGGCCATGGACGAAGCGACATCGCCTGTGGCTGCTGGGGCGGACCGAGTTTGCCGAAGCGGCGCGGGTTGATGTTCGCCGAGCTGCTCGACGCCCTCGATCAGACGCAAGCGCGGCACGATCGGCTGCTCGACCACATCAGGGAGCTCGTGCCGCGCTGGTCGCTCGCCTGGCTGGTCGACGCGATCCAGGCCTTGCGCGGCTACCGGCTGATCAATGCCGTCACCGTGGCGGCCGAGATCGGCTTCTCGGGCCCGCGTCCGTTGATGGCGTTTCTCGGCGCGGTGCCGAGCGAGCATTCGACCGCGGCCGCATCACCAAGACCGGCAATCAACGCGCCCGCAAGGCTCTCGTCGAGGCCGCCTGGACCTATACGCGCCACAGGCAGGCGCTGGCGCGCCCGCCATCGTCTGAGCGGGCCTATCGCCGCCTGCGGGCGCGCGGCAAGCTTCCACCGGTCGCGGTCACGGCGATCGCGCGCGAATCGCTCGGCTTCATCTGGGACATCGCCCACGCCGCTGCACCAGAAGCTACCCGGCAAGGCTGAGGCGCCGCCTTCGCAGAAGATCGCAGCCAACAAGAAAGCAGACCACCACCCGACACATCGCCGATGCATCGGCCTGGAAGCGGGACGCAGGTCAGGGGAGTCCTTGTCCCTCATCCGCAGCGGCTTCAGGCCCGCACTCAAACTCAGTGCAAGGCAGCCCCGCGACGGAATCCACGGTCAGGTGATCCAACCTACGCATCAGAGATCGATCAACCGTTCGCTACTCGCCCGCTTCCAGACCTCTGCACCGGCATCGCATCTACCCAACCTACCGTTGCGCAAAAATAGTCGTCGCGGCCGCACTCTTGAAAAAACGGACATCAGAGGATGAGGAAAAAGCGAGAATGGCGTCGGGTGATGCCCGATTCAATCTCGCCTCATCCTGAGGAGCGGCGCGAAGCGCCGCGTCTCGAAGGACGCAGGGCGTAGATGCAGCGGACATCTCGCCCATCCTTGACGCGCGGGCGTTGGTCTTCCTATAGGCAAGCCTGCCTAGAGAGGCGAAGGCGGTATGCTGCGAGCGGTGTGGTCAGCGCTGAAGGACGGCGAGGAGAGCGTGGCCGGCAAGCTCGCCGGGATCTATGCCATCCTCATCGCCGCCAATCTTCTCGCCTGGCTCTGGGCGCTCGTCGCCTTCCGCGACCATCCCGTGCTGCTCGGCACCGCGCTACTGGCCTACAGCTTTGGCGCCCGCCATGCGGTCGACGCCGATCACATCGCCGCCATCGACAACGTCACGCGCAAGCTGATGCAGCAGGGCAAGCGCCCGGTCGGCATCGGCTTCTTCTTCTCGCTCGGCCATTCCAGCGTGGTGGCGCTGGCTTCAGCCGCGATCGCGCTCGCCGCCGCTGCGCTGGAGGGCCGCTTCGCGGCATTCCACGAGCTGGGCGGGCTCGTCGGTACCGGCGTCTCAGCGGGGTTTCTCTTCCTCATCGCGCTGGTCAATTTCGTCGTTCTCGTCCAGCTCTGGCGCAGCTTCCGGCGGGTGCGGCGCGGCGGGCGCTATGTCGAGGCGGATCTCGACCTCTTCCTCGCCGGGCGCGGCCTGCTCGCCCGCCTGTTCCGCCCGCTCTTCCGCTTCATCGGCGCGAGCTGGCAGATGTATCCGCTGGGCTTCCTCTTCGCCCTCGGCTTCGACACCGCGACCGAGATCGGGCTCCTTGGCATCTCCGCCGCGGAGGCGGCGCGCGGCCTTTCGATCTGGTCGATCCTGGTCTTCCCGGCGCTCTTCGCCGCCGGCATGTCGCTGGTCGACACCACCGACGGCGTTCTTATGCTCGGCGCCTATGGCTGGGCATTCATGAAGCCGCTGCGCAAGCTCTACTACAATCTCACCATCACCTTCGTCTCGGTGATGGTGGCGGCGATCGTCGGCGGCATCGAGGCGCTGGGCCTCCTTGCCGACAAGCTCAGCGCCGAAGGCGGCTTCTGGCGCGCCGTGAGCACGCTCAACACGCATTTCGGCAGCATCGGCTTTCTCATCATCGGCGTCTTCGCCGCCGCCTGGCTGGTCTCCGTCCTCATCTATCGCTGGCGGCGCTACGACGAGATCGAAGTGACGCGCGGCTGAAGCGACCCGCTGCGATCAGGCGATGCTGTTCACCGCGCCGCCGTCGACGCGCAGCGCGGCCCCGGTGGTCGCCGATGGCGCGGGGGCTGCAGAGATAGACCGCGAAGTTCGCGACCTCCTCGGCGCGGCGAAGCGGTGCGTGAGCGAGGCGGGCCGGGCCCTGCGGAAGAACTCTGCCTTGATCTCGGCCTGCGGCTTGCCCGATTGCCGCCCCATCTGCTCGAGGAACCCTTTGACGCCGCGCGACAGGGTCGGGCCCGGCAGGAAAGCGTTGACGGTGACGCCCGGCAAGCTCGACGGCAAGCCCGCGCGAGACGGCGAGCTGCGCCGTCTTGGTCATGCCTTAATGGATCATCTCGCGCGGGATGTTGAGCGCGCTCTCGCTGGAGACGAAGAGGACGCAACCCCAGCCTGCGCCCACATCGCCGGCGCGTAATGCCGCGCCGAGCGAACGCCGCTCAGGACGTTGGTCTCGAAGAAGCGCAGCCAATCGGAATCGGGGATGTCGAAGAAAGGTTTGTAAATGCCGAGATTGTTGACCAGGATGTCCACGTGCGCCAGCCGCGCCAGCGCGCGCTCCACGCCCTCGCGAGTGCGGCCGTTGAGCGTCACTTGCGCGCCCTCGGCGGCGAGCCCCGCGGCTATGGCAAAGCCGATGCCGTCGGTCGAGCCGGTGACAAGCGCCCGGCGGTTACGCAGATCGAGATCCGTCCCTCGCCTTCTTCACCGTCCTTGGCGCTGTCAAACGCGCGAGCCGCTCAGGCGGGGACGCAGAGCCGCGTCAGCTCGGCGATCGAACCGAGCCGGCCGAGCCCGGCCACCGCGGCGGCAAGCCGCTCGGCCTGGGCGCCGCCCAGCACCGGCGCGGCAAGGCTCATGAACTTCGCCTCCAGCCGCCGGCCTTGCGCCGCGAGATCGCTCGCCGGCACGCCGCTGTCGTAGCGCGCGCGCAGCACGCGGCCGTCGGCGAGCGTCACGGCAAGCTCCGCCACGGTGTGCGGCCAGTTCGGGCGGAAATCGACCGTCACCCTGTCGCGCAGGCCGACCAGCCGGGGATCGCCGGCGGTCTTCTCGCTGTAGGTCTCGAGCGCAGCGGTATCGAGCCCGGCCAGCGCCATGGCGGTGGTGAGGCGCAGCGAGAACTTGGCCTCGAGCCCGGTGCGCGGCGCCGGGATGTGGCAGACCTTGGCGGCGCCGCTGTCGAGCGAGAGCACGGCCTCGCGCACCGCGCCGGGATCGAAGCCGGGTTTCTGGCGCAGCGCGCGCGCGCATTCGATCGGCGCGTGCGTCAGGTAGCAGGCGGCGTGATACTTGAAGAGATTGTCGGCGATATGCCAGTCCCGACGCGGCGGCGCCAGCGCGCGCTCCGGCCGGAAATCTGGGCTTTGCGTCTCGGCGAATCCCTGGGCGCATTCGACCACGTCGTCGCGGCTGGTGAAGCCGCGCGCGGCGAGGCTCGCGGCGAAGAGGCCGTTCTGCGCCGCCTTGCCAGCATGGAGCGGCTTGCACATGGTGCCGAACATGGATTTGAGCCCGGCCGCCTGGGTCGCGGCAATGCCCAGCGCGATGGCGGTGCGCGAAGCGCCAAGCCCCAGGAGATTGGCCGCGCCGGCGGCGGCGCCGAAGCTGCCAATGGTGGCGGTGTTGTGGAAGCCGCGCGCGTAATGGCCCGGCGAGACCAGCGCGCCGATCCGGCATTCCGTCTCGTAGCCGGCGACGAAAGCAGCGATCACCTGCGCGCCGCCCGCGCCGCGCGCCTCGGCCAGCGCCAGCACCGCCGGCAGCAGCGGCACGGTCGGGTGGCCGCCCATGGTCATGTTGACGTCGTCGTAATCGAGCGCATGCGATGCGGCGCCGTTGACCAGCGCTGCCTGCTGCGTCGACAGTTTGAGGCGATGGCCGATCGCGGTCGCCGCTGGCTTGCCGCCCTGCTCATCGGCCTCGGCCAGCAGAATGCGCGAGAGATCCTCGCGCGATCCCGCCAGCGTCACCGCCAGCCAATCGAGGACGCATTGGCGCGCCAGCAGGCGGACCTCCTCGGGCAAATCGTCATAGCGCAGCGCCGCGGCGCGGCGGGCAAGCTCGGCGGTGACCGGCGCATCGGCGCGGGCGGACGCGGCCGTTGTCATGCTGCCCTCCCTGGTTTTGCCAAAGGCTGGCACGACGGCCCGGCGGCGTCCAGCGCCTCCTCCGTGGCGCATCCTGATGGCGCATCGGCTGCCTCGCCACGACGGATTGCCAGGGGGACGGAAAAGACCGACCATGGCCGCGCAAGACAAGGCGAACGCGGGCGGCTCGACCGAAAGGCAGGAAGATGATGCAGCGATTGGCTCGATCGGCGCTGGTGCTGGCGGTTGCGGCGCTGGCGGCGCTCCCGGCACGCGCCGAAAAGCGCTATGCGCCCGGCGTCAGCGATAGCGAGATCAGGATCGGCCAGACCATGCCCTTCAGCGGCCCGGCCTCGGCCTACGGCACGATCGGAAGGGCGGAGCTCGCCTATTTCGCCATGCTCAACGAAGCGGGCGGCATCAACGGCCGCAAGATCACGCTGGTCAGCCTCGATGACGGCTACTCGCCGCCCAAGACCTTCGAGCAGACGCGCCGGCTGGTCGAGCAGGAGAACGTCGCCTTCATCTTCTCGAGCCTGGGCACGCCTACTGGAACCGTCGTCCACAAATATCTCAACGAGCACAAGGTGCCGCAGATCTTCCAGGCCTCGGGCGCCACCTTCTGGGCCGATCCTGAGCATTTCCCGTGGAGCATCGGCTGGCAGCCGAACTACCAGACCGAAGGCGCGATCTACGGCCGCTATCTGCTGCAGCACGATCCCGACGCCAAGGTCGCGGTGCTCTACCAGAACGACGATGCTGGGCGCGACTATGTCAAGGGCTTCCATATCGGGCTCGGCGAAGCGGCGGCACAGAGGATGATCGTCGCCGTCGCCACCTATGAGGTGACCGATCCGACGCTCGAGTCGCAGATCGTCAGCCTCCAGGGCTCGGGCGCCGGCGTCCTATTCAACAACTCGACGCCGAAATTCGCCGCGCAGGCGATCCGCAAGACCTATGACATCGGCTGGAAGCCGCAGCATTTCCTGATGAGCGTCGCCGCTTCCGTCTCCGCCGTGATGGAGCCGGCGGGGCTCGAGAAGGGCCAGGGCATCATCAGCGCGCAATACCTCAAGGACCCCAACGACGCGCAATGGCAGAACGATCCCGCGATGCTGGAGTGGCGCGCCTTCATGCAGAAATATTATCCCGAGGGCAACCTCGCCGACGGCTTCAACGTCACCGGCTATGCGGTGGCGCAGACGCTGGTGCAGCTGCTGCGGCAATGCGACGACGACCTCTCGCGCGAGAACATCATGAAGCAGGCGGCCAGCCTCGACATTACCCTGCCGCTGCTGCTGCCGGGCATCCGCATCCATACCGGCGCGAACGACTTCTCGCCGATCAAGCAAATGCGGCTCGTCCGCTTCGAAGGCAGGCAATGGGTGCCGTTCGGCGAGGTGAGCGGCGAATGAGCAGGCGGGCGGCGGAAGCGCGGTCATGAGCTATGCCAGAGAGATCGCGATCAGCGGCGGCGAAGGCATCGGCCCGGAGGTGATGGGCGAAGCGACGCGCGCGCTGGAGCGGCTCGTCGCCATGAGCGGCTCCCGATCGCGACGCGCGAGGCGCTCTAGGGCGGCGAGGCGTGGCGGCGCACCGCCAAGAGGAGACGGCGGCGGCCACTCAAGGCCCGATCGGGATCGATCATCAGCGTTTCGTCCTTTTCGCGCCGCGCATGTTGCCGATGCGACCGGGAGTGCCTATTCGCCGTCGAAGGGCGCCATCGAATCCTTCACCAAGGAGCTAGCGTTCGAGGCCGGACCTTATGGGGTGCGCGTGAATGCAATCGCGCCGGGAACCGTTCGCACGCCGTTGATGCAGGCAAATCTCGCGTCGATGCCCGAGGAAGACCGGACGAAACTCATTGGGATGGTGAAGACGCTTTATGCTCTCGCTCGCCTTGGCGTTCCGGAGGAAATCGCAGGCGCGGCGGTCTTTCTAGCCTCCGATCAGGCGCGTTGGATCACCGGTGCAATCCTGCCCGTTGACGGCGGCCTCACAACCAATTGAATCGAGCGCGCACGTCTTTTAATTGAGGAGTACGTCTGTTCACTTCGAATTCCGCAAGGGAGGAAAAAATGCCGAAGATCAAAGTGAATGACATCACCATGAACTACGAGCACCAAGGCCAAGGAGAGCCGCTCGTCCTCATTCCCTATCTGGCGGCGGACAACGCCTGCTACGCGTTTCAGGTCGCGGACTATGCCAAGCACTTCGCCTGCATCTCGATCGATCCGCGAGGCGCGGGAGAGACCGACAAACCGGCCCAAACCTATTCGACCCAACTGTTTGCCGACGACGTCGCCGCATTCATGCAGGCGATCGGCATCGCTCGGGCGCACGTGTCCGGCCTGTCATTGGGCGCGGCAACCGGGATGTGGCTCGCCGCCAAGCACCCGCAAAGGGTCAAATCGCTGTCGCTGCACAGCGGCTGGACCAAGACGGACCCGTTTCTCAAGGTCGTGGTGCAGGGCTGGCAGACCATGGCCAAGGGCCTGGGCAGCGTCACTGAAATGGTGATCCAGGGCATCTTCCCTTGGTGCTTCACGCCGGAGCTCTACGCGGCGAAGCCGGACTATATCGCCTCGCTCGCCGCCTTCGTGCGCGGACGTCCGGCGCAGCCGCTCGACGCCTTCCTGCGCCAATCCGACGCGGTGATCGCGCATGATGCCGAAGCTGCACTCGCCGGCATCAAGGCCCCGACCCAGATCACCTTCGGCCGCCACGACACCGTCACCTCTACCCGCTTCGCGGACGCGATGAAGAACGGCATCGCGCGGAGCGAGCTGATGGTCTTCGAGACCTGCGCGCACGCTCCCATTTACGAGAGCGTCGCCGAGTTCAACGAGAAGACGCTGAATTTCCTCCGGCGCAACAGCGGATAGCGGTCGCCCGCGATCCCCTCTCCGGCGCGCCGCCGGCCGCCCGCGCGATGACCTCCGAGGTAGTTGCCTTGCTGACGGACGACGGCGAGACTGCCTGGCCACCCACCACCGGACAGGCCGTGACCTCGCCCTTGACCTCCGCCGCGCGCCGCCTGCCCTTCTTCTACGGCTGGCTCGTCGTCGGCGTCGTCTTCGTCACCATGGGGGTGGGGGTCAATGCGCGCACCGCCTTCTCGCTGCTGTTCCCGCCGATCCTCGACGAGTTCGGCTGGGAGCGCGGCGTCACCGCCGGCGCCTTCTCCTTCGGCTTCATCGTGTCGGGGGCGTTGAGTCCGCTGCTGGGACGGCTGATGGACTGGCGCGGGCCGCGCGTGGTGATGGAGCTCGGCGTCACCGCCATGGCGGCGGGGTTGGCGCTAGCAACACTGGTGCAGCGGCCCTGGCAGCTCTACGCGACGCTCGGCGTGCTGGTCGGCAGCGGCAGTGTTTGCCTGGGATTCACCGGCCAGGCCCTCTTCCTGCCGAACTGGTTCGTGCGCAGGCGCGGGCTCGCCATGAGCATCGCCTTTGCCGGCGTCGGCGTCGGCTCGATCCTCCTGCTGCCCTGGCTGCAAGGCGTCATCGCCCACACGGGCTGGCGCGGCGCCTGCTGGGCGATGAGCCTCTTGGTCCTCGTGCTGCTGGCACCGCTCAACCTGCTGCTGCGCCGCCGGCCGGAGGAGCTGGGCCTCGCCCCGGACGGGGACTGCGCCGCTTCGAGCGGCGCGGCGCGGCGGAAGTTGACCGTGCTTGATCCCGCCTGGGCGGCGATCGACTGGACGCTCGGCCGCGCGCTGCGCACCAGGCGGTTCTGGTGGATCGCGCTCGGATATTTCTGCGGCCTTTTCATCTGGTACGCGGTACAGGTGCACCAGACGAAATACCTGGTCGAGATCGGCTTCGGCACGCGCGAGGCGGCCTGGGCGCTGGGCTTCGTCAGCCTCGCCGGCATCCCCGGCCAGATCGCCCTCGGCCATCTTTCGGACCGGATCGGGCGCGAATGGGTGTGGACGGCGGGCAGCGCCGGCTTCGCTCTGTGCTATCTCTGCCTGCTGCTGCTGCCGCACTGGCCGAGGCCGCTGCTGCTCTATGCCATGGTCGCGGCCCAGGGCGGGCTGGGATACGGGCTCACCTCGGTCCTCGGCGCCATCCCGGCCGAGATCTTCGAAGGCAGGCACTACGGCACCATCTTCGGCACGCTGATGCTGACCGCGATCTTCGGCGGCGCCGTCGGGCCGTGGCTTGCCGGCGCGCTGCACGACGCCACCGGCAGCTATGCGCCGGCCTTCTCGCTCGCCATCCTGTGCAGCCTGCTGTCGGCGCTCGCCATCTGGCGCGCCGCCCCGCGCAAAGTGCGCGCGGTGGCGGGGCGGGCGCAGGATGCGGCGTAAGCGTCGGGCAGTAACTCCCGCCGCAGGGGCGTCCGTTCGTCCTTCGAGACGCGCCCTGACGGGCTCGTCAGAGCGTGTGAATGTAAAACGGTGGCGCGTCCTCCGACAGC
>JASHRZ010000290.1 GCA_030037055.1 Alphaproteobacteria bacterium | reverse complement strand
GCGCACGCACCTGTTCTTGGACAAGGATGCGCCGATCCATCGTGCGCCCTGCCTCACCGGAACCATCGTTTCGCTTCCGATCCTCGGAGGCCTACATCACCAATATGTCAGAGTCTGACTTTCGCCGCGTACATTATCGGAGCCGGATGATGTTTTCGGTAGGGACAACGGAGTATCGTCACCGACCCAGCCGAGGTGCTTGAGTTTAGCCTTCCGCACGAGCGGCATGGCGGACGAGCTCCCCTCAAATCGGGCATCAACCATCCCACCGACCGGCGCCGATCGCATGTTGGCGATCAAAGCAGTGTATAGGCGACTTCGATGTTGCCGCGTGTTGCCTTGGAATACGGGCAAAGCTGTTCCGCCCGCTGCACAAGATCCTGCGCGACCGTGCGATCGACGCCGGTGATGCTGATGATGAGGCGCGCGCTCAGGAAGTAATCATCGCCGCCAGAATGGTGCAGATCGACCTCGGCGTCGATCGTGACGTCGCCCAGGACGACTTCGCACCGGCGCGCGGCGAGCGCGATAGCGCTTTCGAAGCAGGCCGACCAGCCGACGGCGAATAGCTGCTCAGGATTGGTGCCAATGCGGGCCGAGCCAGGCGCGGCGAGCCTAATGTCGAGATGGCCGTCGGAGCTGCGGGACAGACCGTGGTCGCGCCCACCGGTCGTGTGGGTTTTGGCGGTATAGATGACTTTTCCGGCCTTGGTCTCTGGGTCCATGGTGCACGCTCTTGCTCGTTCGCTATTGGCATCAAGACGCATCAGAGTTAAACCTGTGCTCGGCGAATTGCCCGTTATGCGGTGTGAGGTGTTGTTAGGGAGCGGATAAGCCGCCTGTTTGCACACTCTGGGCGGACGTCGGTTTAGGCGGAGTTTATGGCGCAGGGTGGCCCCTTGTCTTAAAATGGCGCCACGCGGAGCCGACGGCGGACCGCGTTGAGACCTTAATGGCTCCAATGGCAGGGTCGAACAGAGACGTGGTGTCGTTCGGGCCCTTTCGCCTCGCTTCGGGCGAACGGCTGCTCACCAGAGACGGCGCGCCCGTTGAATTGGGCGGACGCGCCCTCGACATCCTGATTGCTTTGATTTCCGCGCCGAATGAAGTCATCAGCAAGAAAGACCTGCTCTCGCGCGTCTGGCCCGACGTCACGGTCGAAGAAAGCAGCCTGCGTTTTCACATGGCAAGCGTACGCAAGGCGCTCGGCGACGGAAAGGATGGCGCGCGCTACATCACGACGTTGGCAGGACGTGGGTATTGTTTCGTCGCCCCGGTGTCGCGGGTGCGCGTTGAGGCCGACACAGCAGCAGCCACCGCAAAGGACTTTCGATACGCAAACCTGCCCAGTCGCCCAGCGGGATTGATCGACCGCGAGGATGATCTGCGATACGTGGTTGCTCGATTGGAGGTCGCGCGCTTCGTAACGGTCGTCGGTGTCGGCGGCGTGGGTAAGACAACACTTGCGATCGCCATCGGTCATCAGCTGATCGAGGCATTCGCCGGCGCCGTGCTCTTCGTCGATTTGAGCCTGCTGAGCGATCCCGAGCTGGTGTCGGGTACCGTTGCATCCTTGCTAGGGTTACCCGTGCGGTCCGAAGACGCCACACCAAATCTGATCGCCTATCTGCAGGACAAGCGGATCCTCCTGATCCTAGACACCTGCGAACACCTGATCGAGGCATTGGCAACGCTTGCATCGCGCATCCTCAGGGGAGCACCGCAAGCGCACATTCTGGCGACCAGCCGCGAAGCCCTGCAAGTCGATGGTGAGCAGATCTACCGGCTCGGGCCGCTGGCCTGCCCCCCGGAAGACGCTGTGATCACGGCGGCCGTCGCACGGACATTCCCGGCCACGCAGCTGTTCGTGGAACGAGCCGCGGCGAGCGGCGCCCATCTCGAATTCGATGATGCCGAAGCCGCCACCGTGGTCGGCATCTGCCGCAAGCTGGATGGCGTGGCACTGGCGATCGAGTTGGCAGCCAGGCGCGTCCAGGCCCACGGACTGCGTCAGACCGCGGCTCTCCTCGACCGAACTTTCACCTTGTCGTGGCCGGGGCCGCGCACCGCACCCGCGCGCCAAAGAACCTTGCAGGCAACCTTGGATTGGAGCTACGGGTTGCTTTCCAACATTGAACGTCTGGTGCTTCGGCGGCTGGCTGTATTCGTTGGACGTTTTACGCTGGATGCAGCGCTCGCGGTGGCCACAAGCACGAACGCCGATGAGGCGGCTGTATTTAGCGCGATCGACAGCCTTATTGCCAAGTCGATGGTCGCGACCCGTCCCGTGGGCGCCATGATGCGCTACCGGCTCCTGGACACGACGCGTGCGTACACGCTCGCTGCGAGCAGTGACGATCCTGAGATTGCTTACGTGCCCGTCCGTCACGCAAATTACTTCCGGCAATGGCTGGAGCAAAGCGGACAGGAATGGGCGACGTTGTCGAGCGGGGTGGAACGGGCGTTGCACTTTGCCGACCTCAGCAATGTTCGGGCGGCCTTGGAGTGGTGTTTTGGTGAAGACGGCGATATCGGAACCGGTATCAGGCTTGCCGCTGCCGCAGCGCCCGTTTTTCTGACGATGTCGCTTTTGCCCGAATGTTATCGGTGGTCACGGCGCGCGCTCCTCTCGTTCAACGATACGACCGGGAGTGATTTGGAGGAGATGCAACTTCAGGCAAGCCTTGGGGCTGCATCGATGCACTTGTATGGGCCGAGCGACGGGGCGCGCGCATCCTTGGATCGGAGCTTGGCGATTGCCGAGGCACGCGGCGACGTTCTCAATCAAGTCGGGGTGCTTGGTACGCTCTCGATGTTTTGCACGCGCAACGGCGAATTCAAGATCGCGTTGGAGCACGCAAAGCGCGCCCGGGCGGTTGCTGGAGTTGCCGAGGAGCCGGACGCCACGGCTCTGGCTCAATCGGCTCTGGGCAGGGCACTCCACTTTATCGGTGATCACAGCGGCGCCCGCTTGGAGCTTGAGGCCGCGCACCGGCATTGGTCCCGCGCGCAGCGCACTTATCACGGGCTCTATGATCGTATCCTCGTCGGTCTCGGCCTTTCGCGGTCGTTGTGGGTGCAGGGGCATCCGACCCAGGCCGAAAACCGTGCCCGTGAGACTGTCAAGGATGCCGAACGCAGCACCAATGCGGCATCGCTTGCCGTCGCCCTGGCCTGGGTTCCGGACCTATTCGTCTGGAGCGGTGATCTTGCAAGCGCCGAAGAGCAGGCGGATCGACTGGTGGCACACGCCCAATCTCATTCGCTGGGCCCTTATCTCTACGTGGGACACGGCTACAAAGGCACCCTCGCCATCCATCGCGGCAATGCAAAAGCCGGGGTTGAAGCTCTTCGGGATTGCCTGGAGCGTCTCCACGCGGTGCATTACGAAATGCGCAACACGGAGTTCAAGATTGTTCTCGTGCAAGGCCTCATCGCAATCGGACGGGTCGAGGAAGCCGGAACATTGATCGACGAGGCGATCGGTCAGGTCAACGAGAACGGGGATCTTTTCTTTATGCCGGAGGCGCTGCGGATCAAAGGATGGGTTCTGCTCTCAAGGCAGGAGCCCCAAGTTGAAGAAGCACAAGCTTGCTTGATGCAGTCGCTCGATCTGGGCCGCCGTCAAGGGGCGCGTGCTTGGGAATTGCGCAGCGCCATCGATCTCGCGCGGCTGGCGGCCCGGCGCGGTGACTCTGAGAACGGCCGAGCACTCCTGCAGCATATATTCGAGCAATTCGCCGAGGGAGAGGATACGGTGGATTTGCGGGTGGCCAAGCGGGTGTTGGCAGAGCTGAGCTAGGTCATGCAGATGATTTCCCGGTCGCACTTTGGATCAAAAGCCCGCGCGCCGTAGAGGAAACGGCACTCCCGTCGCGGCGGCGCCGTTCGCCCCGAATGTGTAAAGAAAATCATAAGCGTAAGCAGCCGCTAACAGCATCTCACAACGCATAACGAGCAGTTCCCGGCCCGCGGCGGTAATGCTGTGGCACGCGCACCGCATCCCTAGAACAGGCATTGACGCGGGCAGAGCCCCATGAACGGCAGCGATATCGCACAATGGATTCACGTTCGATCCGAGGAGGTGGCGGCCTTCGCATCTGGTGCCGAAGCCCGCTGTACGGGACTCGCGGTCTGCGCGGGAAGCTGCGGTCCCGGCAACCCCCATCTCATCAACGGCTGTTCGACTTTCACCGGTCGCGCGATCCGGCTCTTGCGATCGCCGCTCGCATTTCATCGCCGGAGAACCGGGGCATTGGGCGGCTTTCCCGTGGTGTATTCACCGCTCTTAACCGACGCCCCAGCCGTGGACTCATGAAGCGATTTTGGAACCGATGAAAGCAGGTTGTTTGCACCCGACGCATTAGGGCGGACTTCCCAACACGCCATCGAACCAAGGAGAGCTACCAATGGAGCCGATTAAAACATCCGAACACATCAATAAAGATCGTCGCCGCCTTTTGGGCACCGCCGCGATGAGCATCGCTGTTGCGGGCGCCGCCAGCCTGCTGCCCGCAGATCTGGCCATCGCGGCCCAAGGCGACGCAATCCGCCCATTCCGCTTCAATGCTCCGGAAGAGCAGCTGGACGACCTCCGTCGGCGCATAGCGGCGACGCGATGGCCTGACCGGGAGACTGTCAAGAATGATACCCAGGGCGTGCAGCTCGCAACCATTCAGAAACTCGCGCGCTACTGGCAAACGGGCCATAACTGGCGAAAGATCGAGGCCAGGCTGAACGCCTTGCCGATGTTCGTGACCGAGATCGACGGTCTCGACATTCACTTCATCCACGTTCGTTCGAAACAAAAAAATGCATTGCCGCTCATCGTCACGCACGGGTGGCCCGGCTCGATCATCGAACAGCTGAAGATCATCGATCCGCTGACCAATTCCACGGCCCATGGCGCGGGTGCATCGGATGGGTTCGACATCGTGATTCCGTCCCTGCCGGGCTACGGATTCTCGGGCAAGCCAACCGCCACGGGCTGGGACATTGCCCATATCGCACGCGCGTGGGTCGCGCTTATGAAGCGCCTTGGATACGCGCGCTTTGTGGCAGCAGGCGGCGATGTGGGTGCGCAGGTCGTCGACGAACTGGGCGTGCAGGCGCCTCCGGAATTGCTGGGCATTCACACGAACATGCCTGGCACTGTTCCGGCCGACGTTTCCAAGGCACTCAATTGCCACGAACCGGCGCCGGCCGGGCTCTCTGCCGAGGAACAGAACGCGTGGGACCAGCTGGACTTTTTCTATAAGAAAGGGCTGGGTTACGCTGATGAGATGTCATTCCGCCCACAGACGCTCTACGGCCTCGCGGATTCACCGGTCGGCCTTGCAGCATGGATACTTGATCACGACAAGCGCAGCTACGACCTCATCGCACGTGTATTCGATGGAAAAACTGAAGGCCTCACACGAGACGATGTCCTCGACAACATTACGCTCTATTGGCTGACGGGCACGGCGGTGTCTGCGGCGCGTTCCTACTGGGACTATAGCGCCACGGCGAAGAAGGGCTTTTTCGACGTCAAGGGCGTGACCGCCGTCCCGGTGGCCGTAAGCGCCTTCCCCGACGAAATCTATACCGCCCCGCGGAGTTGGGCCGAGAAAGCGTATCCCAAGCTCATTTATTACAACAAAGATCCCAAAGGTGGGCACTTCGCGGCGTGGGAGCAGCCGCAATTCTATTCGGAAGACGTTCGCGCGGGCTTGAGATCACTGCGCAACTCGACCTGAAATGGAAGACGGCGCGCGTATGTTGCGCGCACCGTCTCGCCACACCGCCCCCGAGGCTCCAAATGAACTGATTCATCGAAGAGAGGAAGCATAGCCATGACAAAGGACTTTGAGCCCATCGACGAACGCCGACGGCACTTCCTTGGCATAGCGGCTCTCGCCGCTGCGGCCGGCGGACTCGGTCTCGGAAGCTCCGCTTCGGCGCAAACTCAGTCGGCCGACCTTCCGGCGGTTCAGCCCGGAGCTCATACCTCTTTCGGTCCGCTCAAGCAGATCAATGCTGGATCTCTGAGTGTCGGCTATGCCGAAGCCGGCCCTGCGGGCGGTTCTCCTGTCATTCTGCTGCATGGCTGGCCCTATGATGTTCACAGTTATGTCGACGTTGCACCGCTGCTGGCCGCCGCGGGCTATCGGGTGATCGTGCCCTATCTGCGCGGTTACGGCACGACGCGTTTCCTGGCGAATGACACCATGCGCAACGGCCAACAGT
>JASHRZ010000020.1 GCA_030037055.1 Alphaproteobacteria bacterium | reverse complement strand
CTGGGACAGGGGCGGGACAGGGGATGACCAGCGACACGCAGGACCGGCCGATGATCGAGCTGCGCCGGGTCGGCAAATGGTATGGCGGACGGCAGGTGCTGAGGGATGTCAGCCTTGCCGTCGCGCGCGGCGAGCGGGTCGTGGTCTGCGGCCCCTCCGGCGCCGGCAAGTCGACGATGATCCGCTGCATCAATCGGCTCGAGGAACATCAGGAAGGGCAGATCTTCGTCGACGGCATCGAGCTGACCGGCGATGTCAAGCAGATCGAGGCGATCCGCCGCGAAGTCGGCATGGTATTCCAGCATTTCAACCTGTTTCCGCATTTGACCGTGCTGGAGAATCTGACCCTGGCGCCGATCTGGGTGCGGCGCACGCCCCGGCGCGAGGCCGAGGAACTCGCGATGCTCTATCTCGAGCGCGTGCGCATCCCCGAGCAGGCCGGCAAATATCCGAACCAGCTCTCCGGCGGCGAGCAGCAGCGCGTCGCCATCGCGCGGGCGCTGTGCATGAAGCCGCAGGTCATGCTGTTCGACGAGCCGACCTCGGCGCTCGATCCCGAGATGATCAAGGAGGTGCTCGACGTCATGGTGGAGCTGGCGCAATCCGGCATGACCATGGTCTGCGTCACCCATGAGATGGGCTTCGCGCGCGAAGTGGCGGACCAGATGGTGTTCATGGACCGCGGCGAGGTGGTCGAGACGGCGCCGCCGGCCGTGTTCTTCACCGCGCCCCGAAGCGAGCGGACGCGGCTCTTCCTCGGCCAGATCCTGCGGCAATAGGTCGGCTCCGCGCCGCTCCTAGCCGGCCGGGTCGTCCGATGCAGAGCCTGCCGCCGACCGGGTCAGGGGCGGCAGCAGCGGATGGGCGAGGTCGCGCGGCAGCGCGCCGGTGAGGCGGGGGTCGTCGAAGGTCACCTGCTGGCGGCGATAGACCTGGAAGCCCGCGCGCTGGTAAAGCCTGAGCGCGCGCGGATGGTCGAAGGTCGAGCTGTGCACCCAGAGCCGCTGGGTCGCGCCTTGCCAGCCTGCCTCCACGGCCGCGTGCAGGAACCAGGCGCCGAGCCCACGGCCGATGAACTCCGCCACCAGCCCGAAATAGCACAGCTCGGTCTCGCCCGAGGGCAGGCGCTCCAGCTCGAAATATCCCGCGGGAACGCCGCCGGCATAAAGCACGGAGAGTTCGACCTCGGCGCGGGCGAGCCAGCGCGAGAGCCGCTCATCGCTCCAGCCGCGCCGGACATACCACAGCCAGGGCTCGCCCACGGCGCTGTAGAGATAGCGGTAGAACGAGGCGGTGCAAGGCTGGGCGCGCATCAGCGCCAGCTTGCCCTGCGGCACCGGCAGCGGCGGCTGCAGCGGGCGCGCCCGCATCTCGAGATAGGTGATGATGTCGGAGAGCTGGCCGATGGCTCGCCTCAGCGTGCGCCGGTCTCGACCGGCGTATCGCCGGGCAGGCCCCATTCCGACCAGGAGCCGTCATAAACGGCGGCGTCGGGCCAGCCCAGCAAATAGAGGCCGAAGGCGAGAGCGCAGGCGCTGACGCCGGAGCCGCAGGTCGTCACCACCGGCTTGCCGCGCTCGAGCCCGGCGGCGGCGAAACGCCGGGCCAGCTCTTCGGCGGGCAGCAGCGTGCGCGTCCTGGGATCGATCAGCGCGTCATAATGCAAGTTGAGGCTGCCGGGAATATGGCCGCTGCGCAGCGCCGCGCGTGGCTCCTTCTCGGTGCCGGCGAAGCGGCCGGGCGCGCCCGCATCGAGCACCTGCTCGCGCCTGGAGGCAAGATTCTCGAGCAGCTGCGCCTTGTCGCGTACCAGCAGCGTGTTGAGCCGCGCGGTGAAATGCCGTTCGCGCGGCGCCGGGATCTCGTCGGTCACGGGGCGGCCTTCGGCCTGCCATTTCGGCAGCCCGCCATCGAGGATCGCCACGTCGCGATGACCGAAGACGCGCAACATCCACCACGGCCGCGCCGCCGAACTGAGGCCGGTACCGTCATAGATGACGATCTTGTGCCCGTCGCCGAGGCCGAGGCGACGCATGCGCTGGGCGAATTTTTCCGCGCTCGGCAGCATGTGGGGCAGCGAGCTCTGCTCGTCGGCGATGTCGTCGATGTCGAAGAAGACGGCGCCGGGGAGGTGGCGCTGCGCATAGAGCTCGCGCGCCGTGGGGGTCACGCCCGGGAGCGTGAAGGAGCCGTCAACCACGCGCAGATCGGGCGCCTCGAGATGGCGCGCCAGCCACTCGGTCGAGACCAGCGCGTCGGGGTTGGCATAAGGCATGGGCGCTCTCCCGCGATCGGGCTATTGGGCGAAGCCGATAATGACGCGCCGGTTCAGCCGTCCCTTGTTCTCGATCTTGACCACGGTGACCGGTCCGATCTCGCCGGTGCGCCGGATATGCGTGCCGCCGCAAGGCTGCAAATCGACGCCGACGATTTCGAGGAGCCGCACGCGGCCCTGGCCAACCGGCGGCTTCACCGACATGGTGCGCACCAGCTCGGGCCGCGCCGCGAGCTCGGCGTCGCTGATCCAGCGCGGCAGCGTCGGGTGATCGGCCGCGATGAGCGCGTTGAGCCGCTCGGCGATCGCC
>JASHRZ010000289.1 GCA_030037055.1 Alphaproteobacteria bacterium | reverse complement strand
GCGCTTGCCACCATCAGCGCCGCGCTCGACATGCTGGGCGAGCCCGGCAAGGCGGTGCAGCCGATCTTCATCACCGTCGATCCCGCGCGCGACACGGTGGCGCAAATGAAAAGCTACGCGGCGAATTTCTCGCCGCGGCTCCTGGCGCTCACCGGCACCGACCAGCAGATCGCCGCAGTGGCGCGCGCCTATCGGGTCTACTACGCCAAAGTCAAGGGCGAGGGCGAGGACGACTACCTCATGGATCACTCCGCCCTGGTCTATCTCATGGGCCACGACGGCAAATATCTCACCCATTTTGGGCCCGATGCCACCGCCGGACAGATGGCGGCGGCGATCAAGAAATATCTGTGAGCGGCGGGCTCATCCTGGCCGCGCCGGCATCGGCGAGCGGCAAGACGACCCTTACGCTGGCGCTGCTGCGGCATTTCCGCAACAGCGGCAAGGCCATCGCCTCGGCCAAGGCCGGACCAGACTATATCGACCCGGCCTTCCACGCCGCCGCTTCGGGCACGCCCTGCCTCAACCTCGACGCCTGGGCGATGCGGCGCGAGACGATCGCGGCGCTGGTCGCCTCGCTGGAGCGCCAGGCGGAGCTGGTGCTGTGCGAGGGGGCGATGGGCCTGTTCGACGGCGCCGGGCAAGCCGGCCACGGCTCGACCGGCGACCTCGCCGCGCTCACCGGTTGGCCGGTCGTGCTGGTGGTCGATGTCGCGGGACAAGCGGGCTCGGCGGCGGCCTTGCTGCGCGGCTTCATGAGCCATCGCCCCGACGTGCCGCTGGCTGGCGTCATCTTCAACCGCGTCGGGGGACCGCGCCATGCCGGCATGCTGGAGAATTCGGTGCGGACCGCGCTGCCGGGGTTGCCGATCCTCGGCCATGTGCCACGTCTTGCCGAGCTGGCGCTGCCAGAGCGGCATCTTGGGCTGGTGCAGGCGGCCGAGCATCCCGATCTCGACGGCTTCCTCGACCGCGCCGCGACGCTGGTGAGTGCGGCGATCGATGTCGAGCGGCTGTTGTTCATCGCCCGCTCCAGCAGCCTCGCCGCCTTGCCGCCGGCGCAGCCCCTGCCGCCGCTTGGCCAGCGCATAGCCGTGGCGCGCGACGTCGCCTTCGCCTTCGCTTATCCCGCGATGCTCGAAGGCTGGCACAGCGCCGGGGCGGAGCTCGCGCTTTTCTCGCCGCTCGCCGACGAGGCGCCGGCGGCGGGTGCCGATGCGGTGTTTCTGCCCGGCGGCTATCCCGAGCTGCATGCCGGCAGACTTGCCGGCAATCGCCGATTTCTCGCCGGGCTTGCCGCCGCGTCATGCCGCGCTGCGGTGATTTACGGCGAATGCGGCGGCTACATGGTGCTGGGACGCGGTCTGGTCGACGCCGCGGGCACGCGCCACGCCATGGCCGGGTTGCTGCCACTGGAGACCAGCTTTGCCGAACGGCGCCGGCAACTCGGCTATCGCAAGCTGCGGCTCGCGGTGCCGGGGCCGTTGGGAAAGGCGGGCGCCGCATTTCGCGGCCACGAATATCATTACGCGACAATCATCGACGAGGGCGGCGGCACGCCGCTCTTCGTCGTCGCCGATGCCGACGCCGGCGATCTCGGCGCCACCGGGCGCATCGCGGGGCGGGTGATGGGGTCTTTCCTGCACCTGGTCGACCGCGGCTAATTCGCCGCTGGGATCGGATAGAATGGCCGCTGCGAAGGGCGATATGAGGAAGCATTCTCTCCAGCGCGGGATCACGCCCATGATCGAGCAGCATTACTGGAACGCCGTCGCCGCCCGCTCGCGGCAGGCCGATGGCGCGTTCGTCTATGCCGTCACCACCACTGGCGTCTATTGCCGGCCCTCCTGCCCGAGCCGGCGGCCGCGGCGGCAGAACGTGCAGTTCTTCCCCTTGCCCGAGGCGGCGGAGCGCGCGGGCTATCGCCCCTGCCGGCGCTGCCATCCCCGGCAGCAGAATGCAAACGACCACGCGGCCGAGCGCGTGCGGCAAGCCTGCCGGCTCATCGACGCAGCGCTGGAGGAGGGTGACAGCGGCGCGCCGCGTCTCGACCGGCTGGGCGCGGCGGTCGGCGCCAGCGCGCATCAACTGCACCGCCTGTTCAAGCGCCAGCTTGGCATCAGCCCGCGCGACTTCGCCGCGGCGCGCCGGCTGGCGCGGGTCAAGGCGCGGCTGCGTCACGGCGACGGCGTCGCCGGCGCGCTCTACGAGGCGGGCTACGGCTCCTCCTCGCGGCTTTACGAGCGCTCCGACGCTCAGCTCGGCATGACCCCGGCGACCTATAGGAAGCAGGGCCAGGGCATGACCATCGCCTTCACCATCGTCGCCTGCCCCTTGGGCCGGCTGCTGGTCGCCGCGACGGAACGCGGCATCTCGGCGGTGAGCCTGGGCGAGAGCGACCCGGCGCTCGCGGCCGCGCTCGCCGCAGAATACGCCGCGGCGGAGATCCGCCGCGACGATGCGGCGCTCGGCCGATGGGTGACCGCGATCCTCGCCCATCTCGACGGTGCGATGCCGGACCTGGCGCTGCCGCTCGACCTCCGGGCGACCGCCTTCCAATGGCGCGTCTGGCGCGAGCTGCAGAAGATCCCTTATGGCGAGACCGCCAGCTATGCCGCGATCGCGCGGCGCATCGGCCAGCCGAAGGCGGTACGCGCAGTCGCAAGTGCCTGCGCCGACAACCGCACCGCGTTGGTCATCCCCTGCCACCGCGTGATCCGGCAGGACGGTGCACTCGGCGGCTATCGCTGGGGCGTCGAGCGCAAGGCCAAACTGCTCGCGGCGGAGAAGAAGGCGGCAGGAAAGCAGCCGTCAGCTGTCGGCGGTCAGCCGCCCCGATCTCTTGGCTGACGCGGCTGACGACTTTTCGGTCACGCCGCAAGGCGCGCCTCGCAATCAAGCGTCGCCGCCATCGCGTGGGTCACCGAGGCGATGCGAACCGCCTGCTGGATCGCTTCGCGCGAGAGGCCGGCCTTGCGCAGCACCTGATCATGCGCGTCGGTGCATTTGCCGGCGTTGATCGCCGACACGGCAAGCGACCACAGCTCGAAATGCGCCTTGTCGACGCCGGGATTGGCGATGACGTTCATCCGCAGGCGCGCCGGCAGCGTGGCATAGTCGGGATGGGACGCAGATGGGTGAAGCGGGGTTGTTTCATCGCCATGATCGCGGCTGCCGCCTTCGCCGCTCCGCCGCCGCCGGCGGCCTGGCGGCGGACATCGGCGCGCAAAGATGAGTTCCGCGTCCTCGGTGAGCATCTCAAGACCGTGATCGAGGAGCGCCGGCATTGACCGTCCAGCCCGATCGGTCCGCGCCAAGCGGCGACGATTCCCGCCATGGGCAGCGGCCGGTGCTGAGGCTATCCTGCGCTCGCAAGCGGAGCAATGCATGAGCACCGTCAGCGTCGATGAGCGCAACGCCGATCAGATCGCCTATTGGAACGGCCCGGGCGGCCGCCATTGGGTGAACCGGCAGCAGACCCAGGACGTCGTGCTGGCGCCGATCTCGGCGGCGGTCATCGCGCGCGCCGCGGTGCAACCGGGCGAGCGGGTGGTCGATATTGGCTGTGGTTGCGGTGCCACGGCGATTGAGCTGGGCCGGCTAGTGGGAGCGCCGGGCCGCGTCCTCGGCCTCGACGTTTCGGCGCCGATGCTGGCGCGGGCGGCCGAGCGGCTGCCGCCGGAGCTGCCGGTCGAGCTGATACAGGCCGATGCCACCACATACCCTTTCGCGCCCGGCGGCTTCGATCTTCTGTTCTCGCGCTTCGGCGTCATGTTCTTCGCCGAGCCCGCCCGCTCCTTCGCCAATCTGCGCCGGGCGCTGCGGCCCAGCGGCCGGCTCGCTTTCGTCTGTTGGCGCGCGCCCCGCGAGAATCCCTGGCTGATGCTGCCGCTGCGCGCGGCCTATGAGCATGTGCCGCCGCTGCCCCAGCTCGGCCCGGAGGATCCCGGTCCCTTCTCCTTCGCCGATGCCGAGCGCGTCCGCCGCATCCTTGACGCCGCCGGGTTCCGCTCGATCGGCCTCGAGCCCTTCGATCTCGCGCTCGACGTTGCTTCCGGCGGCGGGCTCGACGCGGCGGTCGCGGGCGTGCTCGAGATCGGCCCCACCAGCCGCGCCATCGAGGGCCAGCCGCCCAAGATCCTGGCCGCGGTCGCGGCCTCGATCCGCCAGGCGCTGATGCCCTATCTGCGCGGCGCTACGGTGCCGCTCGCCGCCGCGGCTTGGCTGGTGACCGCCGCGAGTCCGTGACCACAACACGTTCTTGAAGCAAGGTCCTTGCCACCACCGGCCCGACGGCTGATTTCCTCGATTTTTTTACCGTCTCGCGCTTGCCGCGATAGGCGGGAGAACTGCAATCTGAGTCGACGAACGATGCCTGCCTCGCTCTCGGCGCATCTAATCCCTTGCGCG
>JASHRZ010000288.1 GCA_030037055.1 Alphaproteobacteria bacterium | reverse complement strand
TCGGCGTGAAGGACGTCGTCTTCAGCCAGGTCGAAGCGTCGGACCTCGAGGAAATCGTTGCAGCGGCGACGGCCGACTCGCCCATGATGGCCGTTGAACCCGCCTATGCACGCAAGCTGCTGCGCGATCTCGTCGCCTATGCGCGATCGCTCGGCGTCGAGCCGCCGCGCGAGTATCAGGCGGCGGAGCTGCTGTTCGGGGACATCTCGGCGGATGCCTGCGACGTTCGCTTCGAATTCGGCTGCGATGGCAGGCCGAGCGAAACCCCCGCGCAGGTGAGGCAGCGGCTCGAGCAGTGGCGCCGCTCGGTGGGCGAGGATGGATTCGATTTCTCTGAGGTCGCAGAGCAAGACGAGGACGACGAGGAGGATCTGGCACTCGCCGAGGAGGACGGCTTGTTCGAAGGATATGATCCGGCCGCAGCACCCGATCCAAGCGAATGGCTCAAGCTGGACGAGCAGGAGCGCATCCTCCGGGTCGAATACTATCATCGTCGCGCCGGCATTCGCACGGAGAATGACCGGCTGCATGCCCTTTTTCACGCGATCATCGAGAATCAGATCGCGCTTGGTGATCCGCCGACCGTGGGGCCCGCCGTGGAACGTTTGATGGCGGAGGGCTTGGACCGCCACGAAGCTGTCCATGCGGTGGCATCGGTGGTCGCCGGATTGATGGCTGACGTGACGCGCCGACAAGGTTCTGTTTCGTTCTCGGCCGACTATTCCGCCGCGGTCGAACGCCTCACCGCCGAGAGCTGGCGTCGTGACGTCGCAGCGGAGCAGAGTGCCGACGAGCCGTAGGGCCGCCTGCCCGAGCTACCGCGCCGGCGACGTCACCTCGGCGAAGCGGACGAGGCGGTGATCGACATTGCCGAAACTCCGGTCGCTCATGATGAGCCGCTTGGAATAATGGCCGGCGAGGTATTCGTCGGTCATGCCGATCCCGCCGAGAGCTGGCGTAGCGAAGAACAAAGTTCGCCATCCTCGCTTTTGCCGGCTCCGGAGCGCATAGTCGGTTCCAATCAGAGTTCCGACGCTCGATGCAGCTCGATCACACGGGCGAGACGCGCCGCCGGCGCCGGAGCATTCAGCGGAGGCGCCGATGAAACGCAGTACCGATCGCATTCTTACGACCCACGCGGGGAGCCTGCCGAGGCCCGACGATCTCACCCGCATGATGTGGGACCTCATCGACGAAAAACCCGTCGACAGGGCGAAGCTCGGCGCGCGGATCAAGGAGGCGGTCGCCGAGGTTGTCCGCAAGCAGCGCGAGGCGGGCATCGACATTGTCAGCGACGGCGAGATGAGCAAGATCGGCTTCAGCAACTATGTCATGCAGCGCTATTCCGGCTTCGCCCATCGCGCGCAGTTCATGGCGACCGACCTTGCCGATTTTCCCGGGATCGTGCAGAAGATCTTCGACAACGAAGGCGGACGTCACCTGGTGATGCCGAATGTCGAGGGGCCGATCGCCCTCAAAGACCCGGCCGCGGTTCAGAATGACATCGCCAACCTCAAGGCGGCGCTCGGCGGCCGCAGCTCCGACGAGGCGTTCATCCCCGCCGTCACGCCCGGACAGATGCGCTTCAATTTCCCCAACAAGTATTATCCCTCCGACGAGGCCTATCTCGAGGCGGCGGGCGAGGCGCTGCGCGTCGAGTACACCGCGATCATCGCGGCCGGATTCAACCTCCAGCTCGATTCGCCCGACCTTTGCATGCGCGGCCACGCCTTTTCCGACGGCAAGGGCACTGTCGACCTCAAGAAATGGGTTCCGATGGCGGTCGCCGCGCTCAATCACGCGACGCGCGGCCTGCCGCCGGAGAAGATCCGCCTTCATCTCTGCTGGGGCAATTACCCGGGACCCCACCACCACGACGTCGAGCTCAAGGAGATCATCGATCCCGCCCTCAAGACCACAGCGGGCTTCGTCTATTTCGAGGCCGCCAATCCCCGCCATGAGCATGAATGGGAGGTCTGGGAGCAGGTCAGGATTCCGGCGGGCAAGGCGATCATTCCCGGCGTCATCGATACGCTGACGAACCATGTCGAGCATCCCCGCCTCGTGGCGCAGCGCCTTGAGCGGTTTGCCCGCATCGCCGGACGCGAGAACGTGATCGGCGGCACCGACTGCGGCTTCGGCACGTTCGTCGGCTGGTCCGGCGTCGATCCACAGGTGGCCTGGCTCAAGCTGCAATCGCTCGCCGAAGGCGCGCGGATCGCATCGGAGAAACTCTGGGGCTGACCGCGCCTCTCCGTCTCCGTCCGCTTGGGCCGCTTGGCGCGCAGAGGGATTTAATGCGAGTCGCTCATCCCGCCGGCAGCGTCACTTCCGCGAAGCGATTGAGGTGATGATCGGTGTCGCCGAAGCTCTGCTCGATCATGGTGAGCCGCTTGAAATAATGGCCGGCGAGGTATTCCTCGGTCATGCCGATGCCGCCGTGAAGCTGGATCGATTGCTGGCCGACGAAACGGCCGGACTTGCCGATCTGCACCTTGGCGGCCGAGATCACGCGGCGCCGCTCGGCGACATCGGTCAGATCGGCGGAGAGCGCCGCCAGCATCGCCATCGACTTCGCCTGCTCGTGCTCGACCACCATGTCCGCCATGCGGTGCTGCAGCGCCTGGAAGGCGCCGATCGGCACGCCGAACTGCTTACGCGTCTTGAGGTAGTCGAGGGTGACAGCGTTGAGCGTCTCCATGATGCCGACCGCCTCGGCGCAAAGCGCGGCGAGCGCGCGGTCAACGGCATGCTCGATGACGGGATAGGCGCCGTCAGGTTCGCCGAGAACGGCGTCGCCCGCGACCCGCACGCTCTCGAGCGTCACTTCGGCCGCGCGCAGCCCGTCGACGGTGGGATATCCCCGGATGCCGACGCCTTTCGCCTTGGTGTCGACGAGGAACATCGTGATGCCTCGGCGCTCGCGGCTCGTTCCGGCGCTGCGCGCGGAAACGATCAGCGTGTCGGCGCTGTCGCCATTGAGCACCACGCCCTTGCGGCCGTCGAGCACCCAGCCGCCGCCCTCGCGGCTGGCCGTGGTCTCGACATCGGCCAGCGCGTAGCGCGACTGGCGCTCGCCATGGGCGAAGGCGAGCAGCCTCTTGCCCGATGCGACTTGCGGCAGGATCGCCCGCTTCTGCGCAGCGCTGCCGGCGAGCGAGACGAGGCCGGCGCCGAGCACGATGGCGGCGAGATAGGGCTCGACCACGAGGCCGCGGCCGAAGCTTTCCATGACGATCATGGTCTCCACCGCCGAGCCGCCGAAGCCGCCCTCGCTCTCGGCGAAGGGCAGGCCCAAAAGCCCAAGCTCGGCATAGCGCGCCCAAAGCTTGCGGCTGAAGCCTTCGGGCGCGGCGATGTAGCTCTTGCGCTTGACGATGTCGTACTCGTCCTTAACCAGCCGCCGCACCGTCTCGTCGAGCAGCCGCTGCTCCTCGCTGAAATCGAAGTCCATGGCCCCCTCGGTTTTAGAGTCCGAGCATCATCTTGGCGATCACGTTGCGCTGGATCTCGTTCGAGCCGCCATAGATCGATATCTTTCGATTGTTGAAATAATGCGGCGCGGCGAAGGCGGCGTAGTCGGGGCCGATCGGCTCCTCGTTCCAGCCGGCCTCCATCGCCTCGCGCTGGAAGGGCATGGCGTAGGGGCCGAGCGCCTCCATGACAAGCTCGGCGAGGCGCTGCTGGATGTCCGAGCCCTTAAGCTTGAGGATCGAGCTTTCGGGACCGGGCCCCTTGCCGCCGCGCATGGCGGCGATCATGCGCAGATTAGTGATCTCGAGCGCCATCAGCTCGACCTCGAGCGCGGCGATCTTGTCGCGGAAGCGCGGGCTCGCGGCCAGCGGCCTGCCGCCCTCGCGTTCGTTCGACGCGATTTCCTTCAATTTCTTCAACTCGCGCTTGGAGGCGCCGACGCGCGCAATGCCGGTGCGCTCGTTGCCGAGCAGGAACTTGGCATAGGTCCAGCCCTTGTTTTCCTCACCGACAAGGTTCTTGGCCGGTACCTTGACGTTGTCGAAGAACACCTCGTTGATCTCGGCGCTGCCGTCCATGGTGACGATCGGCCGCACGGTGATGCCGGGCGTCTTCATGTCGATGAGCAGGAAGGAGATGCCCTCCTGCTTCTTGGCGGCGGGATCGGTGCGCACCAGATTGAAGATCCAGTCTGCGAAATGCGCCGAGGTCGTCCAAGTCTTCTGGCCGTCGACGATGTAATGGTCGCCCTCGCGCACCGCTTTGGTCCTGAGCGAGGCGAGGTCGGAGCCGGACCCCGGCTCGGAAAAGCCCTGGCACCAGACATGCTCGCCCGACAGGATCTTCGGCAGAAAGTACTGCTTCTGCCAGTCATTACCGAAGCGGATGATCACCGGCCCGCACATGGTGGTGCCGAAGGGGATCACGGGCGGCGCGCCAGCCTCGGCGCATTCGTCCTCGAAGATATGGCGCTGCACCGCCGTCCACCCGGCGCCGCCGTGCTCGACCGGCCAGTGGGGCGCGACCCAGCCCCGCTCGTACAGCAGCCGATGCCAGCGCAGGTAGTCTTCGCGCCCCATCGTCTTGCCGTTCAGCACCTTGTCCCGGACGTCGGCCGGCAGATTGTCGCGGATGAAGCTCCCGACCTCCTCGCGAAAGGCTTGCTCTTCGGTCGTGTAAGCGAGTTGCATGGCGGCTCCTTTCAACCTTTGCGCGAATCGAGATCGGAAAAGCGCCTGCCCTCGCGCGCGAGCTTCTCCAAGAGCGGCGCCGGCCGCCAGAAATAGCCCTGCGCCGCGTGGAAGCGCGCCACATCGGCATAGACCTTGTCGAGGCCGACCGTGTCGGCATAGAACATCGGCCCGCCGCGCCAGGCGGGAAAGCCGTAGCCGGTGAGATAGATCACGTCGATGTCGGAGGCGCGCAGCGCGATGCCCTCCTCGAGGATCCTGGCGCCTTCGTTGACCAGGGCATAGATTGTGCGCTTGACGATCTCCTCGTCGGCGATCGGCCGACGCTCGATGCCCAGTCGCTTCGATTCCGCCAGGATCAGCGCCTCGATCTCGGCATCGGGCAGCGGCGCGCGGCTGCCCTTCTCATAACGGTACCATCCGGCATTCGTCTTCTGCCCGAAGCGGCCCCTCTCGCAGATCTCGTCGGCGAGATGCGAGTAGCGCCGGTCGTTGGGGCGGGTCGGCGCCTGCTGCTTGCGGATGCGCCAGCCGACATCGTTGCCCGCCATGTCGCTCATGGCAAAGGGGCCCATGGCGAGGCCCCAATCCTGCAGCGCCTTATCCACCTGCCAGGGCAGCGCGCCCTCCTCGAGCAGGAATTGGGCCTCGCGGATGTATTGGAAGATCATGCGGTTGCCGACGAAGCCCTCGCACACGCCGACCAGGACCGGCACCTTGGCCAGCGTCTTGGCGAGCTTCATCGTGGTGGCGATGACGTCCCTGCCGGTCTTGGCGCCGCGGACGATCTCGATGAGCCGCATGACATTGGCCGGGCTGAAGAAATGCGTCCCTATCACGTCCTGCGGCCGAGCCGTTTCGGCGGCGATGGCATTGACGTCGAGGCTCGAGGTGTTGGTCGCGAGCACGGCGCCAGGCTTCGCCAAGCGGTCGAGCTTGGCGAACAGGTCCTTCTTGATCGCCATCTCCTCGAAGACCGCCTCGACGACGACGTCGGCCTCCTTGACCGCGGCAAGCTCGAGCGTGCCCTTGATCAAGCCCATGCGCTTGTCCATCGCCGCGGGCTCGAGCCGGCCCTTGGCGACGGTGGCGGCGTAATTGCCGCGGATGACGGCGAGGCCACGCTCCAGCGCTTCCGACGATGTCTCCACCACGGTCACCGGGATGCCGGCATTGGCGAAGCTCATCGCGATGCCGCCGCCCATGGTGCCGCAGCCGATCACCGCCGCGGTCTTGATCGGCCGCGTCGGCGTGTCCGGTGGCACGCCCGGAATGTTCATCGCCTCGCGCTCGGCGAAGAACGCGTGGATCAACGCCCGCGACTGGGTCGAGGTCACCAGCTCCTGGAAGATCTCGCGCTCGCGCTTCAGCCCCTCGGTGAAGGGCAGGGTAACCGCGGCCTCGACCGCATCGATGGAGCGCAGCGGCGATTCCTGGCCGCGGGCCCGCTTTCTGACGGCGGCGCGATACTCCTGGAAGAGCACGGGATTGCTGCGCGCCTCGGCGATCTTGTCCTCCCGCTCGCGGATGCGGCGGCCGGCGGTGCCGCGTCCCGCCACGGTCTCGGCAAAGCGCAGCGCACCCTCGAGCAGATCCCCCTCGACGATCTCGTCGATGATGCCGAGCTCCTTGGCCTTCCCGGCGCGGACGAAATCGCCGATGGTGATCATGTCGAGCGCGGGCTTGACGCCGATCAGCCGCGGCAGGCGCTGCGTGCCGCCGGCGCCCGGCAGGAGGCCGAGCTTCACCTCGGGCAATCCTACCTGGGCCGAGGGCACCGCGACGCGGTAGTGGCAGCCGAGCGCCACTTCCAGCCCGCCGCCCAGCGCGGTGCCGTGGATCGCGGCGATGATCGGCTTGCCGGCGGTCTCCAGCCCGGCGATGATGAAATTGCCGTCCGGCGGCTCCAGCGGCTGGCCGAATTCCCTGATGTCGGCGCCGGCGATGAAGGTGCGGCCGGCGCCGATGACGACGAGCGCCTTGGCCGCCTCGTCGCCGAGCCCCTGCATCACGCAATCCACCAGGCCCTGGCGGACCGCCTTGCTCAGTGCATTGACCGGCGGGTTGTCGATGGTGATAACGCCAGTGCTGCCGCGCCGCTCATAGCGGACCTGTTGCGCCATCTCTCCTCCCCTTGCGCCTGCTCGTCGACGCCGCCCCGTGCCGACAATAGCCAAAGGCAGCGGTGAGGCAAGCGCGATCCCGATCGACCAGTTTGTCGCCAGCGATCGGGCGATAGGCGCCTCCTGCC
>JASHRZ010000287.1 GCA_030037055.1 Alphaproteobacteria bacterium | reverse complement strand
AACGCGCTTGCGTTGTCCACATATCCACAGGTCGGCGTGCGCCGCAGCCGTGACGAGGTGGATCGAGCGCACAATTGGGCGCTGAACACCTGCCGGATTAGCAGGCACGGCGCCGACCTAAACAGCCACGTTCCGGATCGACGCCGTGCCCTACACCGTGCCGAGCACGCATGCCGGGGCATTATTCCAAGCATTGCGGTCGTCGTCCATGCATGGGCAAACCCGCGCCGGTGCGGGCGCCGGCCCGGTTGTTCATGTGTGTCCGTTGCCGCGCTCAGGTACTGGTCTGCAGCTGCTGCGACCGCGGTCAGATCTATTGTGCCGGCGGCTGTGCCCAAATCGCCCGGCGCGAGGGGCTGCGCGAGGCCGGACAGCGCTATCAGGCGAGCCGCCGTGGTCGCGTTGCCCATGCGCTGCGTGCCCATCGCTATCGGGCGCGGCAAAAGAATGTGACGCATCAGGGTTCACCACCACCGCCACCGGATGATCTGGTGTCACCGGGCTCGGCGGTGACGGCAAACGAACCTCCACTTTCCCCTGACGCAAGACGATGGGCATGGCACTGCCACTGGTGCGGATGCCGCTGCTCGCAGTTTGTTCGTCAAGGGTTCTTGCGCCGCCGCCGGGTCCCTCGAAACGTCTCCCAACCTCACCGAGGACGACCCGATCATGACGATCTCCCCTGAATGCGAGGCTCAAATCCTGCGCTATTTCCATGTCGAGAAATGGCCTCCGACCACCATCGCCCGGCAGCTCAACATAAATCGTGGAACGGTGAAGCGGGTGCTCGCCCGAGCCGGTCTGCCACCAATCGGCCTGCGGCCACGCCCGTCGCGAATCGATCCTTACCTGCCCTTCATCCACCAAACCTTGGAAAAGTTTCCAATGCTGGCCGCCAGCAGGCTGTACGTAATGGTGCACGAGCGTGGTTACCGCGGCAGCCCCCATCACTTCCGGCATCTCATCGCATGCCTGCGACCACGTCCAAAGGCCGAAGCCTTTTTGCGTCTGCGCACTCTGCCAGGCGAGCAGGCCCAGGTCGACTGGGCACACTTCGGTCATCTCGTGATCGGCCGCGCACGCCGTCCGTTGATGGCCTTTGTCATGGTGCTGAGCTATTCGCGCCACATCTTCCTGCGCTTCTTCCTCAATGCCCGCATGGAGAACTTCCTGCGCGGCCATGTTGAGGCCTTTGAGGCATGGCCCGGGGTCCCAAAAGTCATCCTCTACGATAATCTCAAAAGCGCTGTGCTGGAGCGCCAAGGTAACGTCATCCGCTTTCATCCCACCCTGTTCGAGTTTGCCGGACGCTATCGATTTGATCCGCGTCCTGTAGCCGTCGCCAGAGGAAATGAAAAAGGTCGGGTCGAACGGGCCATTCGATACATTCGCACCGGCTTCTTTGCCGCCCGCGAATTTGCCGATCTGGATGACCTCAATGCTCAGGCCGATGTCTGGTGCGGCGGCCTGGCGGCGGACCGACCTTGCCCCGAACAAAATAGCCTCAGCGTTCGCGAGGCCTTCGCCGCAGAAGCGCATCTTCTGATGAAATTGCCTGACAACGCCTACCCGCTGCTTGAGCGGGTGGCCGTTACCGCCGGCAAGACGCCGTATGTCCGGTTCGATCTGAATGATTATTCCATCCCCCACACCCACGTGCGGCGCCCGCTCACCGTGCTCGCCGATCCCGACGAGGTGCGCATTGTCGACGGCCAGCACATCCTCGCCCGTCATCGACGCAGTTACGACAAGGGCGCCCAGATCGAGGACGCCGCCCATGTTCAGACCCTGGTCGAGCAAAAACATGCAGCCCGCCAGCATCGCGGCGCCGACCGCCTCTCTCATGCGGCGCCCGCCAGCAAGACCTTGCTGATCCGCGCCGCCGAGCGCGGCAGCAAACTCGGATCCATCACCGGAGCCTTGCTACGGCTCTTGGATCGCTACGGCGCCGTCGAGTTGCAAGCCGCCATCATCGAGGCGCTCGATCGTAACGTGCCTCACCCAAGCGCCGTCCGCCTCGCCCTTGAGCGGCGGCGCCATGAGCGCCAGCAGCTGCCGCCCGTCGCCGCCAATCTGCCCGACCACGTCCAGGCGCGCGACGTTGCCGTCCGACCGCCCAGGCTCGAACTCTATGATCAACTCAAGGGGACGTCCGATGATGAATAACCACGATGCCCTGCATGCCAGAGCCAAGGCGCTGTGCCTCCACGGACTGCTTGCCCATTGGCACGACGCCACCGCCGCCGGATGGCTCCATACCCTCATCGAATGGGAGGAGCAGGAGCGCGCTCGCCGCAGCCTGGAGCGCCGCCTCAAAGATGCGCATATCGGCCGCTTCAAACCCCTGTGCGACTTCGATTGGGCGTGGCCAAAGCAATGCGACAAGCCCGCCATCGAAGCCCTGATGTCGCTCGAATTCCTCACCGACGCCACCAACGCAATCCTGGTCGGCCCCAACGGAATCGGCAAATCAACCCTGGCGCAAAATATTGCCCATCAGGCCGTCATCCACGGTCACACCGTGCTGTTTACCACCGCAGGTCAATTGTTGGGGGACCTCGCCGCGCTCGATAGCGATTCAGCGCTGCGACGCAGGCTACGCCACTACGTCAACCCGACACTCCTGGTCATCGACGAGGTCGGATACCTCTCCTACTCGAACCGCCATGCCGATCTGCTGTTCGAACTCATCTCGCGCCGCTATGAGAACAAGAGCACTCTGGTCACGACCAATCGCCCATTCGCCGAATGGCGCGAGGTCTTTCCCACCGCGGCCTGCGTCGCCTCCCTGATCGATCGCCTCGTCCACCACGCCGAGATCATCGCAATCGATGGCGAATCCTACCGCCTCAAAGAAGCAACCGAACGCTCCGCAAAACGTGGGCGCCAACGCCGCGGAGCCAAACCATGATCGCCGAACAGCCCAAGTCCCCGCCCGGCCTGCCGCTCACAATCAACTTCAAAATCCCGGCCTATTGGACGCCGGAGCAGGCCCTCGCGGTGTTCGAACTCCTCGACGACCTCCGAGAACAAATCGGCGCGCACTACAGCGTCCAGCTGTTCGAACTCAGCAGCCAACAACACCTGCACGCCCGCACCGATCGAGACGACAGCAAAGTCGACGATCAATCGTTCTGAACACCACAATCTGAAGGGCCCCAAACGACACCCTTTCGTATCCCAACGATCCGTCGCCGCATTATGTATGGTTCTTCACCGCCAGCAACAAAAGTCGAATTGATCGACGTATTGCGCAAAATTACCCGTCAAAGAGATGGGGCCCGTGGTGGTGATCTCATCCTTGCAAGCCGCATCCCAGACTTTTTTCAGCTCCGCCTTAAGCGCGGCCGGGTTGGCGAGTAACTGGCTGAACGTCGTGCCGGTTCC
>JASHRZ010000286.1 GCA_030037055.1 Alphaproteobacteria bacterium | reverse complement strand
GCCCTGGATCGAGCGGAGATAGCGCGCCAGCGCCTCGTGCAGCCCGTCATCGATCTCGTCGAGATAATGCTGGAGGAGGATGTATTCGGCCGGGATCGTGGCATCGGCCTCGAGTTCAAACACCCAATGCCCGTCCGGACGCTGGCGCGCAAGCAACGCCGCCTCGGCGCGGTCGACGGCCTCTGCCAGCACCGCTTCTTCCTGCGGCGCGGCTTCGGCTGCGATCGAGACCGCTTGTGCCATGGTTCTCCGGGCCTGCCCCGCGCGTCAAAAACCCGCGCCAAGATGGTCTGGCATGTGCAGGCACTCAAGCCCTTTTCGCTCCGCCACTGGCCGCATGGTGCCGTCTTCGAGTTCCTAAGGGCCATCTAGAACAGTTATTGGATGTACCACTGTCATAATATACTATGACTGAGACAGTGACGCGGGCGATAAAGCGGGCAAAGACTCTACGTCGGGCGCGCGGGCGCCGCCTCAGCAATCCATCAACAGTGCCGCCGCCCGATCGCCGGAGCGGATGGCGCCTTCGATGGTGGCGGGCAGACCGGTGGCGGTGAAATCGCCGGCCAGCATCAGGTTCGGCCAGCGGGTCGCTGCTTCGGGCCGGCGGTGCTGTTGCGCCGGCGTGGCCGCGAAGGTGGCGCGCTTCTCCTTGACAATCTGCCAGGGCGGAAGATCCCGCTCGGCGAGATCGTAGGCGCGCCGCATCTCAGGCCAGAGCCGCGCGGCAAGATCCTCCGCCGGCATGTCGATTAGGCGGTCGGCGGCGCTGATGGTGACCGACAGCACCTGCCGCTTGCGGAACACCCATTCCGCTGTGCCGCCGATGAGGCCGACGAAAAGCGGCGCGCCTTCCGGCGCCGGCACCCGGTAATGTGCGTTGACGATGGCGCGGAATTCGTCAGGCACGACGAGATCGGGCACCAGCCGCCCGGCCACCGGCGCAGGCACCGCGAGGATGACCGCCTCCTCGGCCGTTAGGCGTTCGCTGCCCTCCTCGAAGGCTAGCGCAGCGGCGCGCTCGCCGGCGAACTCGATCGCCCGCAGCCGCGAGCCGAAGCGCAGCTCGACACCGAGCGCGCGCAGGCGGAGGAGCGCCGGATCGACCAGGCTCTCAGACAGCCCCTCGCGCGGCACCAGCGGCCGGCAGGCGGCGCCGCCGGCGGCGAAGCTCTCACGCAGCAGGCGCGCCAGCAGCACCGCGGAACCCTGCTCTGCCTCGGTGTTGAGCCCCGCCACCGCCAGCGGCCGCCACAGGCGGCGAAAGATGAGCGTGCTGCGGTCGAGGCAGTCGGTGACGACATCGTTCGGCCGCGCCCCTCTCAGCCGCAGGCCGCTGAGATAATCGCGCGCGCGCGTGCCGGCGACGCGGTGCGCCGGCCGCAACAACCACCAGGGCAGCCGGCCAGAATTGAGCATCAACGTCCAGCGCTCGCCGCTGGCGAGATCGAGAAAGGCGTAGGCGGCCGCTTCCGGGCCGGTGAGCGTGTCGGCGGCGCCGATGCGGCGCAGATAGTCCATGGCCGCGTGATTGCCGGCGATGAGCAGGTGATTGCCGTTGTCGATGCGGCAGCCGAGCGTGGCATCAAAATAGGAGCGGCAGCGCCCCCCGGCCTGGGGCGCCGCCTCGTGCAGGATGACGGCGACACCCGTCTCCGCCAGCCGCAGGCTCGCCGCCAGCCCGGCGAGCCCGGCACCGATGACCCGCACGCGCCGCGGCCGGCTCACAGCAGGCCGTGGCGCAGTGCAAGCCAGAGCTTGAGCCGGGTGGGCAGCCTCACCTCGCGCTTGATGTCATCCCAGCCGCGCTGCAACACCCGCGCCAGGATCGCATGGTAGACGGCGCCCATCACCGCGGCAGGGCGCATGGCGCGGTGCGGGCAATCGCGCATGGCCGATCGCGCCTCGGCAAAGCGCTCTTCGGCGAGACCGGCAAGGCGGTCGCAGGCCCGCGCCAGATGGGGATGGCGCAGGACGGCCTGCGGCTCGGTCTCGCTGATGCCGGCTTCGCGCAAATACTCGCGCGGCAGATAAAGCCGGCCGCGCGCGGCATCCTCGGCGAGATCGCGCAGGATGTTGGTGAGCTGCAGCGCGCGACCCAGCGCCGCCGCGACGCGGTCGGCAGCGGCGACATCGGTGCCGAAGATGCGCACCAGGATCCGACCCACCGCGCTCGCCACCCGGTCGCAATAGAGATCGAGCTCGGCAAGGGATGGCGCACGGATGTCGGCGACGGCATCCATTTCCATGCCGTCGATGATGGCGAGGAAATCCTCGCGCCGCAGCCGGTAGGCGCGCGCGACCTCCGCGAGCACCCGCGACAACGGCCGTTGCGGCCGTCCCGCATAGGCCGCATCGATCTCGCGCCGCCAATCGGCGAGACCGGCGCACTTTATCGCCGGCGGATCGCTGCCATCGGCGATGTCGTCGACCTCGCGGCAATAGGCGTAGATTGCAAAGGTCGCCTCGCGCCGCGCCTCAGGCAGCAGCCGCATTGCCCAATAGAACGAGGTGCCCGCCGCCGCTACGCGGGCGCGGATTGCCGCGCGTGGATCGGCCGCCGGCTCCTGCTGCAGCGCCGCCCTCATCGCTGCGCCCAACGCCGGCCGCGCCACAGGCCGAGCAGCAGGGCCGCGGCAAAATCGCCCCTTGTCAGCTTGACCCGCGCCGCCAGCGGGTCGCCGCGGCGCAACCTTCGCGCCAGCCGTTCGGCGAGCGTGACGATGACCGCGGTCTCGCGCCGCAATCCCGGGCTCGCCACGGCGCGCGGAAGGCCGCGCGCCCGGTCGATGAGCCGCTCGGTGCCGTCCAGCAGCCGGTCGATGACGCGGCGCAGCCCCGGGCTGGCGCTTGGGAGGTCGAGATCGGCGATGGAGCTGCCACACTCGGCGAGATCGTGCTCGGGCACATAGACGCGATCGAGCGCGTGGTAGTCGGCGACGCAATCCTGCAAGTGATTGAGCACCTGCAGCGCGTCGCAGAGCGGATCCGACCATTGCCAGGTATTGCGCGATTCGCCATGGAGGTCGAGCACCTGGCGGCCGACGGGCGCCGCCGAATAGCGGCAATATTCCATGAGATCGTCCCAGTCGCGGTAGCGCAGCTTGGTGGCGTCCAGGGTGAAAGCGCGCAACACGTCATGGCAATGCTGCGCGGAGAGGCCGGTCTCGGCCAGGCTCCGTCGCATCGCCAGCGCCGCGGGGGATTCCTCGCCCGGCGCGCCGTCGAGGATGGCGCCCATGCGGGCGAGGCGGCGGACCTTCTCGTCGGCGGGAAGACGCGGGTTGTCGGCGATGTCGTCCGCCTCGCGGGCGAAGCGGTAGAAGGCATGGACATGCGGCCTGAGCGCGCGCCGGATGAGAAAGGAGCCGACCGGGAAGTTCTCGTCCCCGCGCCCCTTGCCCGATGGCGTCTCCAGACTGCCCCTTAGCTCGGCCTGCGCCACTCGACCCGCCCCTTCCATTCGCCGCCGGTTCCCTGCCGATAGCGGCGCGCCGAATCGATCGTCGCCGCCAGATAAACCGAGGCCGCGGCCGGCAGCAAGAGGGCCCAGAGCGGTGACAGCCCATAAAACCGCACCGTTGGCAGGTAGGCGAGCGTCATGGCGGCCCAGGCGGCGCCGGCCGCCCAAGCGGCAAGCCCGCCGGCAAAGATCAGCGCCACCGGCGCCAGATAGGTGAGCGCGAGGCCGATCGCCGTGCCGGCCAGCAGCAGCGGCGAGTAGCGGAGCTGCGCATAGGCGGTGCGCGCCACCATGCGCCAGACATCGCCGATGCCGGGATAGGACCTGAGGCTCTGCGCCGCGCGCGTGAGGCCGAGCCAGATCGAGCCGCCGCTCGCCTTCACCGCCTTGGCCAGCGCGCAATCGTCGATGAGCGCGCCGCGGATCGCCGCCAGCCCGCCGATGCGGCGACAGGCGCTGCGCCGCAGCAGCAGGCAGCCGCCAGCCGCCGCAGCGGTGGCGCGGCGGGTATCGTTTGACCAGCGGAAGGGGTAGAGCATGGCGAAGAAGAAGACGAAGGCCGGGATCAGCAGCCGCTCTGCGCCGCTGCGGCAGCGCAGCAGCGCCATCTGCGAGACGAGATCGCGGCTCTCGCTCTGCGCCCGCGCCACCAGCGCGGCGAGGTTGGTGGGCGAATGCACGATATCGGCGTCGGTAAAAAGATAGAGCTCCGGCGGATCGCCTTCGGCCTCGACCGCCTCCACCCCTGTGCTCAGTGCCCAGAGCTTGCCGGTCCAGCCTGACGGCAGCGGCGATGCGTACAGCAGCGCGAGCTGTTCCTCCTTGCCGATCCGAGACGCCGCAGCGCGCGCGACCTCGAGGGTACCGTCGGCGCTGTGATCGTCGACCAGCACAATGCGGAAACGGCCGGCATAGTGCTGCGCCAGCAGCGAGGCGACCGCATCGCCCACCACCGCCGCCTCGTTGCGCGCCGGGACGATGGCGGCGATGCTCGGCCAATGGTCGGGCGGCATAGCGGAATCGCCGGTATAGGGATGCCAGAAGGAGCCGCGGGCGAACAGCAGATAGAGCCAGACCGCCAGCGACAGCGCGGCGACCGCCAGCGCCGGGCTCACGGGCACATTCCCGCCCGACGGAACCAGGCGACGGCATCGGCGAGGCCGGAATCGGCCGGACGCGGCGCATAGCCGAGCTCGCGCATCGCCTTGGCCGAGGTGAAGAACATCTTGTGCCGCGCCATGCGCAACCCGTCGCGGGTGACGAAAGGCTCGCGGCCGGTGACGCGCGCCGCCGCCTCGGCCAGCAGCGCCGCGGGCCAGATCGCCGGGATCGGCAGCGCCAGAAGCGGCGGCCGGCGGCCGGCGAGCGCGGCGATGCGCCGGAGGATCTCCTTCAGCGTCAAATTCTCGCCGCCGAGGATGTAGCGCTCGCCGACGCGGCCGCGCTCCTCGGCCAGGAGGTGCCCTTGGGCGACGTCGTCGACATGGACGAGATTGAGCCCGGTATCGACGAAGGCCGGCATGCGTCCCGATGCCGCCTCGACAATCATCCGGCCGGTCGGCGTCGGCTTCACGTCGCGCGGGCCGATCGGCGTCGACGGGTTGACGATGACCGCCGGCAGGCCCCTTTGGCGCACGAGATCGCGCACCGCCTCCTCGGCGAGGAACTTCGAGCGCTTGTAGGGACCGATCATGTCGTCGAGCGTCGAGGGCGTGGTCTCATCGGCGGCGCCGCCATCCGCCGCGAGGCCGAGCGCGGCGACGCTGCTGGTATAGACGACGCGCTCGACGCCTTGGGCGAGTGCCGCCTCCATCAGCGCCCGCGTGCCCTCGACATTGGCGCAGTACATGGCCGCGGGATCACGCACCCAGATCCGGTAGTCGGCGGCGACATGAAAGAGCGCGGCGCAGCCGGAGAGCGCGGCTTCGAGCGACGCCTTGTCTTCGAGCGCGCCGACGCGGATGTCGACGGCGAGATCCACGACATTGGCGCGGCTGCTGCCCGGCCGCAGCAGCACGCGCACCGAGCGCCCCTCGGCGAGCAAGGCGCGCGCCACCGCCGAGCCGACGAAGCCCGAGGCGCCGGTGACGAGAACGGGGGCGTTTTGAGCCATCAGCGTTCAGCCGTGAGCCTTAAGCGCCATCCAGAGACGGGCGGCCTGCGCCCTCACGCGCTCGCGGCGCGGCGGGCGCCGTTGCCGGCGAGACGCGTGGCGACATCACGTGCCGCACGATCGCAGTCGTAGACATCCTCCAGGCTGTCGATGCGGCGGCCGGGCAGCGCCGCAAGCGTGTCCTCGACGATGGCGGCGATGTCGAGGAAGCCGATGCGGTTGTCGAGGAAGGCGGCGACCGCGACCTCGTTGGCCGCGTTGAGCACGGTGGGGGCGCCGCC
>JASHRZ010000285.1 GCA_030037055.1 Alphaproteobacteria bacterium | reverse complement strand
CACGCTCCGGGCATCGGCAACGTCGCAGGCCACCGCGGCGGCGCGCCCCCCCGCGCCGACGATCTCGCGCACGGCCTCATCGAGCTTCTCGCGCCGGCGTGCGGCCAGCGCCACCGCCGCGCCGGCGGCCGCCAGGACATCGGCGAAATGCCGGCCGAGACCGCCCGATGCGCCGGTCACCAACGCCACGCGGCCGGCAAGATCGAAAACCGCCATGAAGCCCTATCGCCTCCCCGGCTTGTTGAGCGCCATCCTTGTCGCCGCGGAAACGAGCGTCAAGGTCGCGGGCGTGCTATCATAAATCTTTTCCGGAAGGCCGAGCCTTGCATATCGATATCGTCTCCGACGTTGTGTGCCCCTGGTGCTTCATCGGCAAACGCCGGCTGGAGAAAGCGCTCGCCTTGCGCCCCGAGATCGAGGCGGAGATCACCTGGCGGCCGTTCCAGCTCAACCCGGACCTGCCGCCCGAGGGGGTCGAGCGCCGGGCCTATCTTGCCGCGAAATTCGGCGGCAACGCCCATGTCGAGCGCATCTATGCCAACCTCGCCGAGGCCGGAGCCACGGTCGACATTCCGTTCGCCTTTGACCGTATCCGCCGCACGCCGAACACCTGCGACGCCCATCGCCTGTTGCGCTACGCCGGCGCCGAGGGTAGCGCCGATGCGATGATGGAGGCGCTGTTCCGCGCCTATTTCATCGACGGCCGCGACATCGGCGACCGCGCCGTGCTGGCCGCGATCGCCGGCGAGGTCGGGCTCGACGCCGACGAGGCCGGCGCCTTTCTGGCGAGCCCCGCCGAAAGGGAGCAGGTGCTCGCCGAGGACCGCGGCGCGCGCCGGCTCGGCATCAGCGCGGTACCCTGTTTCGTCTTCGAGCGGCAATACGCGGTCTCGGGCGCGCAGGAGCCGGAATTCTTCCTGCCGGTGTTCGACCTCGTGCGCAATGGCGGCCAGCCGAGTTCCTAGCCGGATTTTCCCGCGCGAGGTTTGCGGCTTGCGCGGGGCGATCATGCGGACGCTTGTTCTTCGCCACGCCGATGAATTGACGCTCGCCGCTCCTAGCATCACTCGACGGTGACGTCCAAATCGCGATGCAGGCAGAAGATCATCATGCGCCGCAGCCTCTTCCTCCTCACCAGCCTCGCCGCCCTGTTTGCGTTACCCGCCCTTGCCGAGGACGCGGCGCCCGCCGACAGGCCCGTTCCCAATGTCGGCGATGTCTTCGAATACGCGAAGAGCTTCGTCACCGTGAAATGCGCGCAGTGCGAGGTGAAGGCGGTCGCAAAGGACGGCTACACCATCCTCCAATGCGGCGAGAACCTCGCCTATATCGACGCGGTGGCCAGGATCGTGGCCGGCAACAGGCGATTGGTCGAGTTCAAGCCGCATTCGCCGGTGCTGTCCTTCCCGCTCCAGCTGGGCAAGAAATGGGGCGGCCAAAATGACGGCTATCGCGACTTCGACGGCGTCAGCTGGAAGAGCACCGTCTCCTGCGAGGCCAAATCCTTCGAGCCGGTCAAGGTGGCCGCCGGCGAGTTCCAGGCCTATCGCATAGACTGCGCCGACAATTGGGAAGCGTTCCCCTTCGGTACGCGCCCAAGCTCGGCACCGTCGTCAAATCCGTCAACCCCTCGCAGAGCGCCTTTGACTACGAGCTGATGGCCTACCGGCCAAAATAACGGTCCGGGCCAGTCCGCCCGAACGCGAAGGCGCACGGCTCAGCGGCGCTGCGCCTGCCCCCCGGCCTGCTTGACCGGAGCTTGCGCGACCTGCCGCGGCGGCGGCGCAGCGGCGATCTCGGCAAGGCTCCGGAGCAGGGCGTTGACGCCGCGCAGCCGCTCGCGCGTTTCCTCCCAGTCGCGCCTGATGACGAGATGCTGGTCCCGCCGCAGCTTGGCGGTGCCGGCCTGGCGCTGCAGGAATTCCACGAGACCCGCCGGATTGGCGAAGCGGTCGCGATGGAAGGCAAGGACGGCACCTTTGGGGCCGGCCTCGACCCTCTCGATCCCGGCATCCCGGCACAGCCGCTTGATGGCGATGATCTCCAGGAGATTGTCGACTTCTTGCGGCAGGGGGCCGAAACGGTCGATCAGCTCGGCGGCGAAAGCTTCGATCTCGCGCCGGTCGACCAGCGCGGCGATGCGGCGATAGAGGCCGAGCCGAACGTTGAGATCGCCGACATAATTCTCCGGGATCAGCACCGGCGTGCCGATGGCGATCTGCGGCGTCCATTCCTCCTTGGCCTCGCCGAGTTCGGCAGCGCCGCTGCGCGAGGCGGCGATCGCCTCTTCCAGCATGTGCTGATAGAGCTCGACGCCGACCTCGCGGATATGGCCTGACTGCTCCTCGCCGAGCAGGTTGCCCGCGCCGCGGATATCGAGATCGTGGCTTGCCAGCGTGAAGCCGGCGCCGAGCTGGTCGAGCGTCTGCATCACCTCGAGCCGGCGCTGCGCCGTGGGCGTCAGGCTGCCGCCCTGCGGCAGGGTGAGATAGGCGTAGGCGCGCAGCTTGCTGCGGCCGATGCGGCCGCGCAGCTGGTAGAGCTGCGCCAGGCCGAAACGGTCGGCGCGATGGACGATGAGCGTGTTGGCGGTGGGGATGTCGAGGCCGCTCTCGATGATGTTGGTGGAGAGCAGCAGGTCGTAGGCGTGATCGTCGAAGGCGGCCATCACCGCCTCGAGCTCGCTCGCCGCCATCTTGCCATGCGCCACCGCCAGCTTGATCTCGGGCACCAGCTCCTGGAGCTGCCGGCGCACCTCGCCGAGATCGCCGATGCGCGGCGCGACATAGAACACCTGGCCGCCGCGATGCCGCTCGCGCAGGATCGCCTCGCGCAGAATCACGCCGTCCCACGGCATGACGAAGGTGCGCACCGCCAGGCGATCGACCGGCGGCGTGGCGATGACGCTCATCTCGCGCACGCCGGCGAGCGCCAGCTGCAAAGTGCGCGGGATCGGCGTCGCGGTCAGCGTCAGCACATGCACATTGCCCTTGAGCTGCTTCAGCCGCTCCTTCTGCGCCACCCCGAAATGCTGCTCCTCGTCGATGACCAGCAGGCCGAGATGATGCAGCTTGACGCCTTTGCCCAGGAGCGCGTGCGTGCCGATGACGATCTCGATGCGGCCCTCGGCGAGATCCTGCTTGATCTGTGCCGCCTCGCGCGGCGCGACCAGGCGCGAGAGCTGCGCGATGCGCACCGGCAGGCCGGCGAAGCGCTGGAGGAAGGTGCGGTAATGCTGGCGCGCGAGCAGGGTGGTCGGCACCACGACGGCGACCTGCGCGCCCGCCATGGCGGCGATGAAGGCGGCGCGCAGCGCCACCTCGGTCTTGCCGAAGCCGACATCGCCGCAGATGAGCCGATCCATCGGCCGTCCCGAGGCCATGTCGGCGAGCGTGTCGAGGATCGCCTTCTGCTGGTCCTCGGTCTCGGGATAGGGAAAGCGGGCGGCGAACTCCTCGTAGAGCCCTTCCGGCGCGGGCATAGCTTCGCCGCTCTTGAGCTGGCGCTCGGCGGCGACCGCGATGAGCTGGTTGGCGATGTCCTTGATGCGCTGTTTGACGCGCGCCTTGCGCGACTGCCAGGCAACACCGCCCAGCCGGTCGAGCTGGATGTCGGTTTCCTCCGAGCCATAGCGCGAGAGCACCTCGATGTTCTCGACCGGCACGAAGAGCTTGTCGCCTTCGGCATAGAGGACGCGCAGGCAGTCATGCGGCGCGCCGGCGACCTCGAGCGTGACGAGACCCTCATAGCGGCCAATGCCATGCTCGACATGGACCACGAGGTCGCCGGGCTGGAGCGCCGCGACCTCGGCGATGAACTGGTCGAAATTGGCGCGGCGTCGGGCCGGCCGCGCCAAGCGATCGCCGAGGATGTCCTGCTCGCTGACAAGCGCAACGTCGTCGAAGGTATAACCGCGCTCAAGCCCGAGCACGGCGAGACCGACGCCGTCCGCCGGCCCCGCCAGGAACGCGTCCCAGCTCGCCACCGGGCCGCGCACGTTGAGGCCGCGCTCCTGCAGCACCGCCTTGAGCCGGTCCGCGGACCCGGCGCTGTAGGCGAGGATGAGGATGCGGCGGCCCGCGCGCTGCTCCGTCTCGACGTGGTCGCGCACGGCGTCGAACAGGTTGAGCCTGGGATTGGCGCGGGCGGCGGCGAAATCGTGGCCGGGGCTTGCCGCGGCAGGAACGGCGAGCGGCGTCTCCGCCGGCAGGGTGAAGGGCGTGAACGAAGCCGTGCGGCGGCGGGCGAGCGCCGCGCCCCAGTCGCGATCGTCGAGATAGAGCTGCTCGGGCCGCACCGGGCGATAGACCGGCGCCGCGCCCCGGACGCGCAGCCCTTCCTGCCGCGCGGCGTAGAAATCGGCGATCGCCGCAAGCCGGTCGTTGCGGACGTCCTCGGCCTGGTGGTCGAGCGTCACCGCCGCCTCGGGCAGATAGTCGAATACGGTCTCGAGGCTTTCATAGTAGAGCGGCAGCCAATGCTCCATGCCGATATAGCGCCGGCCGGCGCTGATCGCGTCGTAGAGCGGATCGTCGTCGGCGACCGTGCCGAACTGCTCGCGATAGCGCGTGCGGAAGCGGTGGATGGCCGCCTCGTCCAGCAGCACCTCATTGACCGGCTTGAGCGTGATGGCGTCGAGCATGCCGGTCGAGCGCTGCGTCAAGGCATCGAAGCGGCGGATGTTCTCCAGCGCATCGCCGAAGAAATCCAGCCGGACCGGCCCCGGCGCGCCCGAGGGGTAGAGATCGACGATCCCGCCGCGCACCGCGAACTCGCCCGCCTCGCGCACCGTGTCCGTGCGGGAATAGCCGTTACGGCTGAGAAATCCCACGAGCCGGTCGAGCGGGATGCGCCCCCCGCGGCCAAGCGTCAGGACGCGGTCGCGGAAGAGCTGGCGCGGCGGCACGCGCTGGATGACGGCGTTCACCGTCGTCAGCACTACGCGCCGCCCGCGCGGTTGTGCCGCAAGCCGGGTCAGCGCGTCGATGCGCCGGCTCATGATCTCGGCATTGGGCGAGACGCGGTCATAGGGCAGGCAATCCCAGGCCGGCAGGGTGATCACCTCGACGCCGGGGTGGAAGAAGGCGAGAGCGTCGGCGCTGCGCGCCATGCGCCCGTCGTCGCGGCAGATATGCAGAAGGCTCGCCACCGTGCCGCGCGCCACCAGCGTGCCCAGCACGAAGGCGTCGTGGCCCTCCGGTGCGCCGGAGATGGTGAGGCGCCCCTCCGGCTGGGGCGCGGTGGCGGCGAAGAAGCGCTCGAGCGCGCTCATGCCGGTCTCGGCCGGTAGCGCAAGCCCTGCAGCAGCCGCAGCACCTCGCCGTCATGCTCGGGCGGCGGCGACGCGCGGCCGGTGATCCAGTCGAAGAGCGCGGCGTCGTTCTCGGCCAGCAGCGCCTCGTAGCGGTCGAGCTGCGCCTCGCTCATGCCGGCGAGGTGCCGCTCGGCAAACGAGCCGAGCAGCAGGTCGGTTTCCTTTGTGCCGCGATGCCAGCTGCGAAACAGCAGGCGCTTACGGCGGATGTCCGGCGCCTCGCCCATGGGCCGAGGATATAGGAAATTTTCGCCGCGGCGCCAGCGGGCCTCCTCGCCTTCGTGTATAGTTGGGCGGCTGCAATGCGGCCCGTGCGTCCTTCGAGACGCCCGTTCGATCGCGAAGCGGTCGGCCGGGTTGGCCAGGATGAGGCGAGATTGAATCCGGCGTCATCCTTTGATGCCATTCCCGATTCTTCCTCATCCTGAGGAGCGGTCCGCAGGACCGCATCTCGAAGGACGCACGGGCAGTCTTGCACCATTGCAACCATCGCCACTCATCCCGTGCGCCCCGAGATCCTCTTTCCGCTCTTCGCTCCGGTCACGGTGCTGCCGGGGGTCGGGCCGCGCTTCGGCAAGCTGCTGCAGCGGCTCGCCGGCCCGGCGGTGGTCGATCTGCTCTGGCACCTGCCCAACGGCATCATCGACCGCAGCTTCACCCCTAAAATCAAAGAGGCGCCCGAAGGCGCCATCGCCACGATTAGGCTGCAGGTCGACGCGCATCTGAAGCCGCGCAATCCGCGCCAGCCTTATCGCGTGCGCTGCCGCGACGAGACCGGCTTCCTGCATCTCGTCTACTTCCATGTCAAAGGCGACTGGCTCGATAAGCTGCTGCCGGTTGGCGCCACGCGCTGGGTGAGCGGCAGGGTCGAGCGCTTCAACAACGAGATTCAGATCACCCATCCCGACCATGTGCTGGCGCCCGAGGAGTTCCAGCGGATGAAGCCGAACGAGCCGGTCTACGGTCTCACCGCCGGCCTGCCGCTGCGCACCGTTCAGAAGGCGGTCGACGCCGCGCTCGCCCGCCTGCCGAAGCTGCCGGAATGGCAGGAACCGAGCCTGCTGCAGCAGCGCCGCTGGCCCGGCTGGGCGCAAGCGCTGGCATCTGCGCATGCGCCGGCCGGCCCGGCCGAGCTGTTGCCCGAGGCGCCGGCGCGCCAACGCCTCGCCTATGACGAGCTACTCGCGAACCAGCTCGCCATCGCGCTCGTGCGGGCGCACACCAAGCGGCTGCCCGGCCGCAGCATCAAGGTCGCGGGAAAGCTGCGGCAGAAGGTGCTGGATGGCCTGCCCTTCTCGCTCACTGCCTCGCAGCGCCAGGCACTCGCCGAGATCGCCGGCGACATGGCATCCCCCGCGCGCATGCTGCGGCTCCTGCAGGGCGATGTCGGCAGCGGCAAGACGGTGGTGGCGCTCATCGCCATGCTCGATGCGGTCGAGGCCGGGGCGCAGGCGGCGCTGATGGCGCCTACCGAGATCCTGGCGCGGCAGCATTTCGCCACGCTTACCAAGCTTGCCGCGGGCTCGGGCGTCGAGATCGCGCTGCTCACCGGGCGCGAGAAGGGGCGCGCGCGCGAGGCGCTGCTGCAGCGGCTCGCCGATGGCAGCATCGGCATCGCCGTCGGCACGCACGCGCTGTTCCAGGAGGACGTAGTCTTCAAGGACCTCGCGCTCGCGGTCATCGACGAACAGCACCGTTTCGGCGTCGAGCAACGCATCGCCCTGTCCAGCAAGGGAAGCGGAGTCGATATCCTGGTCATGACCGCGACGCCGATCCCGCGCAGCCTGATGCTGACCGCCTATGGCGATCTCGACGCCTCGCGGCTCACAGAGAAGCCGGCGGGGCGCCAGAAGGTGACGACGCGCACCGTGCCGCTCGACCGCCTCGAGGAAGTCATCGACGCCGCCCGGCGCGCGCTCGAGCGCGGCGCCAAGATCTACTGGATCTGCCCGCTGGTCGAGGAAAGCGAGCAGGTCGACCTCGCCGCCGCCGACGAGCGCGCGGCCCAGCTCCGGGGGCTCTTCGGCGAGCGCGTCGGCCTCATCCACGGCCGCCTCAAAGGTGCGGAGAGGGACCGCGTCATGGCGGGCTTCGCCGGCAGCGGGATCGACCTGCTGGTAGCGACGACGGTGGTCGAGGTCGGCGTCGACGTGCCCGAGGCGACGGTGATGGTGGTGGAGCATGCCGAACGCTTCGGCCTCGCCCAGCTCCATCAGCTGCGCGGCCGCATCGGCCGCGGCGACAAGCCTTCCGCCTGCCTCCTGCTCTACGCCAAGCCGCTCGGCGAGACCGCCAAGGCGCGGCTCACCATCCTGCGCGAATGCGATGACGGCTTCCACATCGCCGAAGAGGATCTGCGGCTGCGCGGCGCCGGCGAGGTGCTGGGCACCCGCCAGAGCGGCATGCCGGAGCTTCGGCTCGCCGATCTCGCCGCTCATGCCGATCTCATCGCCGTCGCGCGCGAGGATGCCCGCCTCGCGCTCTCGCGCGATCCCGGCCTCCAAAGCCCGCGCGGCACGGCGCTGCGCGCGCTGCTCTATCTCTTCCAGCGCGACCAGGCGGTAAGGTATGTGCGGTCGGGTTAGCACGACGCCTCAGGCGTCGTCGCTGGCGGCGCCAGCGGTTGCGCAAGCAACCGCGAAAGCCGCATCGTGGGGGCTGGCCGCGCGGCCGAGCGTGAAGCAATCAGCCCCCGGAACGCTGCAGCGGGATTGCCTCTGCCGCGGCCAGGCGCCGGTCGGGCGGCGTGACGATGCCGGTCGAGATCACCATCTTGATCGCCTCCTCGACCGTCATCGACAGCACGATCACCTCGCTGCGCGGCACGAAGACGAGATAGCCCGAGGTCGGGTTGGGTGTCGTCGGCACATAAATGCTGACGGGATCGGGACCGGAAAGCTCGCGCACCTCGCCTTCGGTGCGCGCGGTGATGAAGCCGATGGTCCACATGCCCTTGCGCGGGAACTCGACCAGCACGGCCTCGCGGAAGGTGTTGGACTGCTTCGCCAGCACCGTCTCGAAAATCTGCTTCACCGCGCCGTAGACGCCGCGGATCACCGGCATGCGCGCCAGAATGCGCTCCGACAGGCGCAGGAAGATCCGCCCGACATAATTCGCCGTCGCCGCGCCGATGAGGGTGAGCGCCACGATGGCAAGGACGAGGCCGAGGCCCGGCACATGCACGTATGTGGCGGGATTGTAGCGGTCGGGCAGCAGCCAGCGCATCGCGCCGTCGATGAAATCGATGAACAGCCAAGTGAGATAAACTGTTAGCAGGATCGGGCCGGTGACCAGGATGCCGGCGAAGAAATAGCCGCGCAGGCGCTCGACGAGGTGGTTGCGGGATTGCTTGCGAGGCGGCACGGAATCGGCGGGCGATGACAAGGCAGAGTATTCCTGTCTCAGCGGGCGGGAAGGGGCGGCGGCAAGGCCGCGCGAGGGCCGCCGCGCCGACCCCGGAGGCCGGCATCGGAAAACGCCACTCGCGCGGATTTGAACCCCTCGAACATCGATTCTCCGGCAAAGTGCCGCAGAGCGGTTTTTTTGCTCTCGGCCTTAGTTTGGAGACTAGTTTAGCGATGCCCGGAGCCCTTCGCCAGTGACCCCCGCCCTTCCCCGCCTCGCCGCGCTCGCGACGGCCGTGCCAACTTACGCGCTCGGCCAAGCCGAGGTCGCGCGGCGGGCGCGCCACCTCTTCGCGGAGGCTGCCGCCGAGGATCTCGACCGGCTGATGCCGGTCTTCGCCCATGCCGGCATCGAGCGCCGCTATTCCTGCGTGCCGATCGAGTGGTACGAGCAGACGCATGACTGGACCGAGCGCAACGCGCTCTATCTCGAGAAGGCAACGGGCCTGCTCGAGCGGGCGGCACGCGACGCGCTTGGTCGCGCCGGAACAGCACCGTCGGCGATCGATGCGGTGGTCGCGGTGTCGACCACCGGCATCGCCACGCCGGGCCTTGATGCCCGGCTGATAAACCAGCTAGGCCTGCGCGCGGATGTCCGGCGCCTGCCGATTTTCGGGCTGGGCTGCGCTGGTGGCGTAATCGGCCTGGCGCGCGCCGCCGACCTCGCGCGCGCCGCACCGGAAAGCCGCGTGCTGCTGCTGGTGGTGGAGCTTTGCACCCTCGCCTTCCGCAAGAACGACGTGTCCAAAAGCAACGTGGTCGCCACCGCGCTGTTCGGCGACGGCGCCGCGGCGGCGGTGATCTCCTGCGCCGGCGAGGGTCCGGCGCTCGGCGCCGCCGGCGAATACACCTGGCCGCAATCGCTCGACATCATGGGGTGGGAGGTGGCCGAGGACGGGCTCAAGGCGGTGTTCTCGCGCGACATTCCGGGGCTGGTGCGCCGTCACATGCGCGACGCCGCCGGCGCGTTCCTGTCGCCTCACCGCCTCGCGCTCAGCAATATCGACCATTTCGTCTGCCATCCCGGCGGGGCCAAGGTGCTGAGCGCGCTGGAGGAGGCTTTCCGCCTCGGCGAGGGCGCGCTTGTTGACGGGCGCGGCGTGCTGCGCGACTACGGCAACATGTCGGCCGCGACCGTGCTCTTCGTTCTTGAGCGCACCCTCGCCGCGCGCGCCCGCGGCCGGCTGCTGCTGACCGCGCTCGGCCCCGGCTTCACCGCCGCCTTCCAGCTTCTGGGGGCGGCGTGAGTCCGGTTGTCGTCGTCGTCGCCTTGGTCGCGGCGCAGCGCGCGGCGGAGCTGGTCTACGGCCGGCGCAATGCCGCTGCGCTGAAGCGGCGCGGCGGCATCGAAATCGGTCGCGGCCATTATCCGCTCTTTGCGCTGCTCCACGCGGCCTGGCTCGGCGCGCTGCTGCTGCTGGTGCCCGGCAGAACGCCTATCGCATGGCCGTTTCTGGCCTTGTTCGTGGCGTTGCAGGCACTGCGGCTCTGGGTCATGGCGAGCCTCGGTCCCTATTGGACGACGCGGATCATCACGCTGCCGCGGGAGCGGTTGGTGCGGCGCGGGCCTTACCGCTTCCTGCGCCATCCCAATTATGCGGTTGTTGCCGCCGAGATTGCGGTGCTGCCGCTGGCCTTCAGCGCCTGGCGGATCGCGCTCGTCTTCTCGCTGTTGAACGCGGGGCTTCTCGCCTGGCGCATTCGCCTCGAGGAACGCGCCCTCGCGCCGCGCCAGGGGCTGGGATAGCGGGGATCGCCGATCGTTACCAGCGCTTAACCATTTCCCGCTAGTCTATAGGCAGCGTGAAGAGCCCGGAGCCTCATGACCGCGGCCAATCATCCACCGCCGATCCTGCCGCAGGGCGCCACCTCGATGGTCGTCAGCAGCATCCGCCAAGCGGCGCGCGCGACCAATATCGATTTCGGCCTGCTGATGGCGCAGGCGCAGCAAGAAAGCGGCTTCCAGACCGACGCCAAGGCGAGCGGCAGCAGCGCCACCGGCCTGTTCCAGTTCATTGACAGCACTTGGCTCGGCCTGGTGCAGCGCTTCGGCGCCAGATACGGCGTCGGCGGGCTGGCGCAACAGATCACCACCGACACGGCCGGGCGGGCCAGCGTCGCCAACCCCGCGGCGCGCCAGCAGATTCTCGAGCTGCGCAAGGATGCGCGGCTCTCTTCGGCGCTGGCAGCGGAGTATGCGCGCGAGAACAAAGGCGAGCTCGAGGAGGCGCTGGGCCGGCCGGCGGGCAATGCGGATCTCTACCTGGCGCATTTTCTCGGCGCCGCCGGCGCCACCACCTTTCTCAAGGCGGTGGCGAGCGCCGGGACGACCTCCGGGGCGACCCTGCTGCCTGAGGCGGCGGCGGCCAATCGCAGCGTTTTCTATGACGCCTCCGGCCGGCCGCTCAGCGTGGCGCAGATCTACCAGTCCTTCTCCGCCAAGATAAACCAGCAGGCGACACAGCTCGCCGGCGCCGCGCCACCGCCCGCGGCCGCGCTCGGCACGGGATCCGACGTGCCCGCGCTCATCCGCGGCCTCACCTTCGACGGCCGCCAGCTCTCCTCGCCGATGGCGGCAATGCTCAACCTCTTCACGCTCGCCGCGCTCAAGCTGATCGGCGCCGCCTCGACTCCCTCGCCCGCGCCAGCCCTGCCCAGCAAGCACGCGCTCTAAAGGGGCGCGCGCGCCCCAAGCATCCGGCGCGGCCGCCTCGCCGGCGGTTGCCGCAAAAGCGCGCCGGCACGTCAGCTGACAACGCATTCGCCGGCCTCATGCAATGGATGAGGAAAGACCGTTTGGGAGGCCTGCCGCCTGTTCTTAGTTTGACCGGCGTTGAGGCCACAGCGCGTCAACGAATCTCAGTTCAGGAGGCCAAGGAAGTGGAACAGCATGCAATGTCCGAGCCTTCGCCCGATGCCCGTCCTCTAGACCGAGAAAAGCCCCGAGACGAAAACACGGAAGGCGGTACTCAACCCGCGGATAAGAGCCTGATCGACCGTCGTCTCAGCTCCGCCTCCGGCCCGGTGCAGCCTCAGCCGATCCTGAAACTGCTCGCTAGACAAAGAGCAGAGCGGCTTCTTGCGCTCATAACCCTTGACCGGGAACATAAGAGCTAGTACTGGCGCATGGCCGCCTGGTGGAGGCGGGTGCCACGGCCCAGATCTTCGCCGCACCCAGCGCGGCCTATACGCACGCATCGCTCGACGCCGTGCCGTTGCCTATCGTCGATCCCGGCTGGATCGAGCGGGGCAGCGCCGACGAGGTCGAGCCACAGTCTGGCAAAGGTGGACGAGGCATGAAAATCGCAGGCTCTGTCGCTTTGGTCACCGGCGCCAATCGCGGCATCGGCAAGGCTTTCGTCGCAGCGTTGCTGGCGCAAGGCGTGCGCAAGATCTACGCCAGTGTGCGCCGCCCCGAGGCTCTTGCCGATCTGGTCAAGGTCCATCCCGGCCAGGTCGAGACCCTGGCGCTCGACATCACCGACGCCGGCGCCGTGGCAGCGGCGGCTCAGCGCTGCGGCGACGTCAACCTGCTGGTCAACAATGCCGGCATCAACCATGTTCGTGGCCTGCTGGCAGCGCCCGACCTCGCCTCGGCGCGGACGGAGATGGAGACGAACTACTTCGGGACGCTCGCCATGTGCCGCGCCTTTGCGCCGGTGCTGAAGCAGGATGGCGGCGGCGCCATTATCAACATGCTGTCGATCCTGTCGCGGGTGAACCTGCCCACGATGGGCTCGCTCTGCGCCTCCAAGGCAGCGGGGCTGAGCCTGACCCAGGGCGTGCGGGCCGAGCTTGCCAAGCAGGGCACGCAGGTGATCGCGGTCATGCCCGGCGCAGTCGATACCGACATGATGCGCGGCTATGAGATGCCGAAGATGCCACCCGGCGATGTCGCCGAGGCGGCGCTCGCCGCGCTTGAGCAAGGCGTCGAGGAGGTCTATCCCGGCGACATGGCCTCGGGCGTCGCCCAAGGTCTCGCCGCCGATCCCAAGGCGGTCGAGAAGCAGTTTGCGGGATTTCTTCCGGGCTAAGGCGGGCGCGTGCGGTTGACCCCCGCGCGGGTGATGCCTATTGTCCGCGGCCATCCCCGAGCCCGTAGCTCAGCCGGTAGAGCACTTGACTTTTAATCAAGGGGTCGCGGGTTCGAATCCCGCCGGGCTCACCAATAAAACCAAAAGCCACAGGATAGGCGATGATCGCCAAGATCGCCGCCGGCGACTGTAGAGCGAAACCGGCCGGCGCGTTGAGCGAGTGACGCCGATCACCTGCGCGACCGGGACGCGCTGCTCACTTCCAGGGCGAGCATAGAAAGCGGCTGCCGATCCTTCGGCCGGCCGCAGCCCAGGAAGGAAATTGTCATGTCCACCGAAAATCGTTCTACGGGCTTACGCCATTTCGCTGGGCTGTCGCTGGCATTTGCGGTGTGGGTGGCTTCGGCCGTGATGCCGAGCGCATGCACGCCGACCGCGGCTGCCGATGACCCCTACGTTTTCGGGCTTGTGACCCGCACCGCCATGGCTCATGTGCCGATGTCCGCCACCGCGACCTATGCGCAGCTCATCCGGCAACTTCAATCGCAAGACTATGCAGACATCAAGGTGACGCCGTTATCCCCCAACCTCTTCGACCCGCGCCCAGAGCTTATGCACCCGGACCTCGCCTTCACCTCCGCCGACAATGAAGCAGCGCAGGACACGCCCATTCACTTCGGATGGAACGGCACGGCGGTCAGGGATGGGCGGAGGTTTGAGGTCTATGTCGACCGCGCACCGCGATGAAAGGCCGCTCCGAACTCATGGTCAAGGCCGCGGGTTGTCCAGCCAAGCCGCATCAGCCAGCCGCGTCGCTTTGACTGAAGTACCTTGACGGCCTCAAGGCATCCGCGACTCCATCGCAGGCTCGAATCCCGTCCGGCTCGCCAGTTTTGCCGGAAAATTCGCCGTGCCAGGTCATGATTTCGTCGCTAGCGCTTTACGAAGCCGCGCATATCTTGCATGCTAGGCGCGATCAACGAATTGACCTCTACTCAGAGGGGGATTTGATGGCGCGCATGGGATCCAGATCGAAATCCAAGCGGTCGAAACGCGGCAAGGCCACCAAGCGGCGCGGCGCCGCGGCGCGCGCCGGCGCCCGCAAGGGCAGGACGGCGAAGCGCAAGACCGCA
>JASHRZ010000284.1 GCA_030037055.1 Alphaproteobacteria bacterium | reverse complement strand
GCGATCCAGGCGGGGTCGTTGCGCCGGTCCGCGACGACGAGGATCTCAGAAGGACCCGCGATCACGTCGATGCCGACCGTGCCGAAAACCTGCCGTTTTGCCGCCGCGACATAGGCGTTGCCGGGTCCAACGATCTTGTCGACGGCGGCAATGCTGGCGGTGCCGTAGGCAAGCGCAGCCACCGCCTGTGCGCCGCCGATGCGATAGATCTCGCCGACGCCGGCAAGCTCGGCCGCCGCCAGGACCAGCGGGTTGAGCACGCCCCGCGGCGCCGGCACGACCATGACCACCCGCGCTACCCCGGCCACTTTGGCGGGTATCGCGTTCATCAGCACCGAAGAAGGATAGGCTGCGGTACCGCCCGGCACGTAGAGCCCGACGGCGTCAATCGCCCGCCAGCGCGCGCCGAGCCGCACGCCGACCGCGTCGCTGTACGAGAAATCCTCGGGGATTTGCCGCCGATGATAAGCCTCGATGCGCTCGGCCGCCAGCCGCAGCGCGGCCAAGGTCGCCCCAGGGCAGGATTTCGCCGCGGCGGCGATGTCGCGCAGCGGGATGCGGAGCGTCTCGGGCGTGAGCTCGAGCTGATCGAAGTGCTTGGTATAGTCGATCACTGCGGCGTCGCCGCGCGCTCTCACCTCCGAGAGGATCGCGGCGACCGCGGCGTCGACATCCGCCTCCGCCTCGCGTTTGGCAGCGACGAGGGCGGCGAAATCCTGGGCGAAGCCGGGGGACCCTGCGGCGAGCCTAAGCGGCATCGGCCGCCTCGCGAAACCGCTCGAGCCAGGCCGTCACCTCCTCTGCGCGCGTCTTGAGCGCGGCGCGGTTGACGATGAGGCGCGAGGTGATGTCGGCGATGCGCTCGATCTCCACCAGGCCGTTGGCGCGCAGCGTCGACCCCGTTTGGACGAGATCGACGATCTGCCGGCTGAGCCCGATGCTGGGCGCGAGCTCCATCGCGCCGCTGAGCTTGATGCACTCCGCCTGCACGCCGCGCTGAGCGAAATGCCGGCGGGTGATTTCGGGGTATTTGGTGGCGATGCGCACACGGCTCCAGCGCGAGGGATCGTCCCGTCCGGCGTCTTCGGCCGGCGCGGCGACGACCAGCCGGCAGCGGCCGACCTTGAGATCCAGCGGCGCATAGATCTCGGGATATTCGAACTCCATGAGAACATCGTTGCCGGCCACGCCGAGATGCGCCGCGCCGAACGCGACGAAAGTAGCAACGTCGAAATTGCGCACGCGGATGACGTCGAGCGCGGCGTGGTTCGTGGCAAAGCGCAGCTGGCGCGAGTCAGGATCGTCGAATGCCGGCTCAATCTCGATTCCCGCGCGACGCACCAGCGGGATCACCTCGCCCAGGATCCGTCCCTTGGGCAGCGCCAACACCAGCGTCTCGTTACCGCGCAATGCACTCTCCCGATGATCCGGAAAGGGGTTCTAGCCGGCATCGTCCTCGACGGGATGCCTTGGCCGCCAGCGCGTCGGCCACGGTTCGCCCAAATCGTCTAAATGGCACAGGATGCGCTCCACTTCCAGCCGGATGCTGCTGCCGCCGGCGAAGTCGAGATAGAGCACCCCCGGCGCCGGTCGAATCGCCAGCAGCACCAGCAACCGCTCGCTGTCCCGCGGCGTGAAGCCCCGGCGCTGCACCGTCTTTACCCCGTCGATGCGCAGGCCCGACATGCAGCGCTCGAAGTCCCGCCGCGGCCCCTGCGTCGGCGGCTCCCAGCGGAAGCGGTTGGCCACCAGCACAAAGCGCTTCTCCTCGGGCAACCATGCCATTTCGCCGACTGCCACCAATGCGTCCTGGAGGATGGCGGAGACGACCGCGAGATCTTCCTCGTCCTCGGCACGCAGCTTCAGCGCATCGGCCATCGCGTCTCCGCCTCAATCGCCGACGAGGCGCTCGATGTCGGCGCCGCAGGCGGCAAGCTTCTCTTCGAGCTGCTCATAGCCGCGGTCGAGATGATAGACCCGGTTGACCACGGTCTCGCCTTCGGCGGCAAGACCCGCCAGCACCAGCGACACCGACGCGCGCGGATCGGTGGCCATGACCGGCGCGCCGGTGAGCTTCGGCACGCCCCGCACCATGGCCGAGGCGCCGTGCACGTTGATGTTGGCGCCCATGCGGCACAGCTCCGGCACGTGCATGAAGCGATTCTCGAAGATCGTCTCAGTGATCATCGCCGCGCCGTCGGCGGTGGCCATCGCCGCCATCATCTGCGCCTGCAAATCGGTGGGAAAGCCGGGGAAGGGCTCGGTCATGACGTCAACGCCGGTAAGCCTGCCGTTGCGCCGGCGGACATGGATGCCCCGCGGCGTCTCGCTCACCTCGACGCCGGCGCCTTCAAGCGCACGCGCCACGGCGGCGACCGCTTCATGCTCGGCGCCGAGCAGCTCCACCGCGCCGCCGGTGATCGCCGCCGCCATCATATAGGTCCCGGTCTCGATCCGGTCCGGGATCACCCGATGGCGGGTGCCGCGCAGGCGCTTGACGCCGCGGATGCGGATCCGGTCGCTGCCAGCGCCGTCGATCTCGGCACCCATCGCCGCGAGGCAGCGCGCGAGATCGACGATCTCCGGCTCGCGCGCGGCGTTGACGAGCGTCGTCTCGCCCTCCGCCAGCGTCGCCGCCATCATCAAATTCTCGGTGGCTCCCACCGAGACGATCGGGAAGACGACCTCGCTGCCGACCAGCCCTTTCGGCGCAGAGGCATGAATATAACCCTGGCGCAGCTCGACCGTGGCGCCCAGCCGCTCCATGCCCTTGAGATGCAGATCGACCGGCCGCGGGCCGATGGCGCAGCCGCCCGGCAACGACACGCGCGCTTCCCCGCAGCGCGCGAGCAACGGCCCCAGCACCAGGATCGATGCGCGCATCTTGCGCACGAGATCATAGGGGGCGGTGGTCGAGGCGATGCGGCGCGCGCTGAGCTCGAGCACATGGCCGCGCTCCTCGCCCGCCTCGGCGCCGTTCATCGTGACGGAGACCCCGTGCTGCACCAGCAGGTGCGTCAGCGTCGTAATGTCGGCGAGACGGGGCAAATTCGTCAGCACCAGCGTCTCGTCGGTGAGCAGGCTTGCCGTCAGCAGCGGCAGCGCCGCGTTCTTGGCGCCGCCGATGACGATCCTGCCGTCGATGGGTTTGCCGCCGCGGATGCGGATTCTATCCATGGGCTCAACGTCCTGCGCTATCGATCGAAGACGACCGGGAGCGCCTCTTCTAACCCGACTTTATGGCGAAAATGGTAAATCCCCGTTCCGGCGTTGTAGGGGATGCGCGGCTGTCGCTCAAGCGGCGGCGCCGTCAGCCGCGCCGCTTGGGCGCCGGCCCCGCCGGCGGGGGAGAGGCACTGCGCTCGCGCGTCTGCGCCTTGCGCCGGGCGAGATTGGCGCGCAGCGCCGCGGCGAGCCGTTCCTGTCGGCGTCCGGCCGCCGTCCTGCCCGAAGGCGTCTGATGCGGACGCTGTTTCGGCATATCGGCCATGGCGCGAGGATGCAAAGGGTGTGGGGTGCGGTCAAGCTCCCTATGGCACCGGTTTCCAACCGTCGTCCGGGTCATAAGCGGTCATCGCGCGCGCCATCGCGGCGCCGTCGCGGCCAAGGTTCCGCTGATGAACGATGCCTTCCTGATTGACGAGGAAGGTCATGACGCCCGAGGCGCCATACTTCGCCGGAAACGCCACCAGCGCGAAGCCACCGACCATGTGTCCGTCGACGACATAGTTCTTCGCGCCGCCGGACGCATGCGGTCCTTGCCGCGTCACGATCTTGTAGTAATAGCCGTGATAGGGCGCGTACTTGCCTTTCGTCTTTCTGGCGCCATAGCCCTCGGCGCGCGCATTGGCGACGAGCGGGCCCATCGGGCTGGGCTTCTCGCCTGCGGCAACCTCCCAATAGAGCCCGTCATGCTTGTCCGGCCGGCTGATGAAGTGCCGAGCATATTCATGCTTGCCGCCACCCAGCGGATCTTCCGCGACGTACTCGCGTTCCGCCTCGACGAAAGCGCGGCACACCTCGATGGCATTGAGCTCGTTGCGGCCGATGCGCCGGTTAAGAATCTCCTCCTCGCCCGCCTTGGTCTCGAAGCGCCAGCGATCGCCTGCTCTCACCAAAGGGATCGGAAACGGCCATTCCTGCTTACCGATCAGCAGCACCGCCTTGTCTGCGCCCTCCTCCTCGATCTTGTGCATTTCACTATAGGCCGCGACAAACCGCGCGCGGCCATTTCGGTCGGCCACCGGGTCGCCCGAACGGACCAGCTTGCTGCCGCCGGAGCCGAAAATCCTCAACAGCTCGTTCTTGTCGTTGGCCTGGTTTGCCGCAAAAAGCGCACCGGCCGCCTGCTCGGGCGAGGCGAAGCTTTGCTGTACCCGCTGGGCGAGCGCCTGTGCGGCTGCGGTGCAGAGCAGAACGGCGGCAAAAAGGAAAGCGAGAAGCCGGCGGTCCAATAGGTTGCGACGGCCGGTCGATTGCGTGCTGGTCATGACGTCCCCGCCTCAACAGGCGAAAGAGTGAGCTTGTCGGTCATCGGCGGCTGCGGCCGCCGCCGCCCCCGCCACCGCCGAAGTGAGCCGGCGCGGATCGCACGGGAGCGGGAGCGCTGGCGCGGCTTGCCTGTCCGCGCGCGGCTTGAGCCCGCACCTCGGCACCTCTGCCGAAGGATTCGAAGGCAGGCGGGCTGCGCGGCGCGACCGCCCCGCGTTCAACATAGCCGCGGAAGTCCGGCCGAGCCTCGGGGGCAAGGGCGGGCGCCCGTCGCGCGGCTGTGGCTGCCGCATGGCCCCAATCGTGGCGCCAGACCTCGCCGGTGGAACGCCCTTGCTCGCCGGCGATGCGGTCATAGCGATCGCGATTGATCCTGATCTCGTGTCGCCGCCAATCCCAACCACCCCAGCCCCAGAGCGTTTCGACAACCGGCCAGCCGATGCCGAAGCCGATGCCGAGACCAAACGCGTAACCAAGGGGCGGCGGAAACTCCTCCGGCGGCTCTTCGGGATAGGGCCAGACGCCATAGACCGCCTGCGGATTGTAGAGCGGCATGTAGACGGTTTGCGGGCTCGTCGGTTCGATGGTGATGATGTCGTCTTGGACGGAAACCGTCTGTTGTGGCGTCGAAATCAAGGTTCCGGCGGCGAGCGCGAGATGACGCAGGCGTTGCACCGAGGCCGCGACATCGGCTTGCTGGGCGACGAAGGCGTCGCCAAGCTGCTGCAGCCACTGCGAATTGGCCGCCATCATCTGCAGCACTTGCGGGAACTGCAGCAGGGATTTGACGCTGGGATCCCAAGGCTGCTGCTCCAGCGCCGCGGCGAGCTGCGCGCCGCCCAGTCCGGCGTTTGCGGGGTTCTGCTGCCAGGCCGCCGCTTGCATCACTTCCGCGGGGTAGGTTGCCGCCATGAGAATCTGCGCCAGCAAAGGGTCCGGATAGAGAGCGATCGGCGCCAGGAGGGCATCGAGCTGAGCCGGCGTCAACGCCGGCTGGTAGTTTTGCGCCGAGGCGGGGGCGCCGATGCGGCCGGCGGACGCCACCATGGCCAAGCCAAGAACGACGGCGACGGCGAGGGACGATAAGATGCGCATCAGACCTTTCCCCACGGCTGCCCTCCTGGGACCGGTTCTCGGTCCTGCGTGACTGCGATCATCGGTGGCACGCCCGAAGACTAGCAGCAGCGATCAAGCCTTCCAGTCACTTGGAGATGATATGCGCCGCTTCGGCCAAGCGTCCATCGCGTCCGCAGCGGCCGGCACGCGGCGATCATCCAAGTGCCCTGGCCTCCGGAGCCGCTCCCGCCTTGCCAAGCTTGTGCGCCTCTGTTCGCGCCACCGGCTTCGCCCATTAGTCCGGATGCTGCCGTAGCTCAGTGGTAGAGCACGCCATTGGTAAAGCAACCGTAGGTTGTAGCGAGCGTGAAAAAATGGCCGTTTTCTGCGGATTTGATCGACTGGAAGAGACCAGAAGACCCAGGATTGGACTGCTGAGTCGTCACAAAACTCCTCACAGCAACGCGCGGAAGGTTCATTCGGGAACGCCTGTGGGCTCAAATTGCGGACCTGCTTTGGTGCGACGTCGGTATCATCGATCACGCTGTTCGGCAGAGTCCGTACGGCTTGCGTCTGTGGTCTCCAGACGAATCAGTTGCTGCAGCCGCCGGCCCGAGCAAGGGTAGCGCCGTGCTCCGCGGAAAGGCGGGTCGGCTCCGAGGAACGGTCCTCACAGTCTCACCAAGGAACGGGAAATGGGAGAGGTCGCCATGGGCCGAGAACCGGCACTCCCTTGCACAAGCGTACCATGGC